>CAZJMO010000048.1:0-10569 GCA_964547085.1 uncultured Fibrobacteraceae bacterium
AGGCCAGAAGCCGTCCATGAAGTTCCCGCTGCGCTCGCTCAACAACGTGAGCTACGACCCGCGCACCGGCTACTTCAAGCTCAAGGGCCGGCACAAGGAGCGCACGCTGACCGTCAGCACGGTCAAGACATTCGCCCAGACGCTCAAGATGATGGCCTTCGCCAAGGAACTCGTGGAGACCGACGACATCGCCACCAAGCGAGAGGCGTACTACGTCTCCAAGAACTGGGCTGACGCGCGCTTCAAGGAACAGCCGGAGTCCGACACCGTCATGGAGGACGTCGAGGCGTTCTTCGGCGTCAACCGCGAGCAGCTGGGCTTCGTGCCCGAGGAGAAGGGCGGCGACGTGGCCGGCCAGCTCGTGGTCATCGACCGTGACCAGGACACCGGCGAGCCCCTGCGCATCGATTGCACCAGGTTCGGCAGCGGCGCCTACTCGGTTCCCGTCTCGGTCGAGGAGCTGGATTTCGAGACCGACGCCCAGTTCATCCTCTGCATCGAGACCGCCGGTATGTTCCAGCGCCTCGTCAAACACAACTACTGGCGCTCGGCCGGCTGCATCCTGATCAGCATGGGCGGCGTCCCCACGCGCGCCTGCCGGCGGTTCGTGCGCCGACTCGCCGACATGAAGGGCCTGCCCGTCTACGTCTTCGTCGACGGCGACCCCTACGGCTACAGCAACATCTATCGCACCCTGAAGGTCGGTTCGGGCAACGCAGCGCATCTCAACGAGTTCTTCTGCGTGCCGCAGGCCCACCTGTTGGGCATCACGCCGCAGGACATCATCGACTACGAACTGCCCACGCATCCCCTGAAGGAGGTCGACGTCAAGCGCGCCAACGACGCGCTCAAGAACGACCCCTTCATCCTGCACTACAAGGCCTGGCAACGCGCCCTGCAGCAGATGATCAAGATGGGGGTTCGTGCAGAGCAGCAGGCTCTGGCGAAGCACGGACTCAACTACGTGATCGAGGAATATCTGCCCCGCAAGCTGGCCGACGTCGGCAAGTTCCTGCCCTGAGATCCGGCCCGCGGTCTTGGGTCCGACGGCATCGCGTATTACCTTGGCGGCGTATCTGCAACCCGGGAGGATTCCATGCGCGCCATCCTGGTCATCGACCGCCGACAGCTGTTTCCAGGTCTCAGCCCTCAGGGGTTCCTGCCCACCGATGCGGTGGATCTGGACTCCCTGGCGAGGCACCTGTTCTTCGCCGAGCGCGACTACATGGAAGTCTGCTCTCATTTCAAGCAGATCATCCCCTACCTCATCCTCACCCGCGGCCACGAAAACGGAGCCCGCGTGCTGGCGTATCAGCGCCGCACGAAGCACACGGAGCGGCGACTCGGCGGACTTTGGTCGCTCGGATTCGGCGGGCACATCGAGCCGTTCGACCGCACCGGCGCCGACGTCGAGGTCCACGGCCTGTTGAGCGCCTCCGCCCGACGCGAATTGTCCGAGGAAACCGGACTGGACGCCGACAAGGTCGATCTGGCGCCGATCGGATTCATCAACAGCGACCGCGAGGATGTCTCGAGCGTCCACTTCGGCGTTGTCTTTCGCGTGAACCTGGACAGCCTCACCGGCACCGACGCCGAGATCCTGGAGCTTGTCAGCGCCCAGGCCGAGCCGCATCAGGCCCGCTGGCTCCCGATGGCCGATCTCGCGCAACTCGTCGAGCCCGACGCCGGGCCCGACGGAGGCACGTTCGAGGACTGGTCGCGGATCACCGTGGCCGCAGGCGCCATCAACCCGCACTGACCTGGTTGCAAGGTTGCATGGCTGCGAAACGTCCTTAAATTGCTCGACATTCCAGTGGTCAGCGTTCAGAGCGTGCGATCCTCCTCACCGGCTGCACCGTTCGAGGCAAAGGAGTCCCCATGATTCAGAAGATCGCCATCATCGGCGGCGGCAACATCGGTGGTGTCTGCGTGTCCGAGATCGCGTCGCGGCGTCTGGCCCGCCGGGTGGCTCTGGTGGACGTCAAACCGCCCGAGTTCGCCAGGGGCAAGTGCCTCGACATCGCCGAGGGAACCCCGGTGATCGGCGTCGACACCATCCTCGAGGGCGCCAAGAGCTACGAGGTCCTCGAGGGCGCGGAATACGTCATCAACACCGCCGGCGTGCCGCGGGCGATGCGCCCCGACGGAACGTTCCCGTCGCGCGAGGAACTGCTGGCGACCAACCTCCGGATCACCGACTCCGTCGCCGCCGGCATCGGCGAGTTCTGCCCGGACGCCTTCGTCGTCTCGGTGGCCAACCCGCTGGACGCGATCGTCTACCGCCTGCACCAGCAGCTGCGCGGCAAGGTCCAGACGCACAAGCTCATGGGCATGGCCGGCGTGCTCGACTCCTCGCGCTACAAGTATTTCGTGTCGCAGGCCGCGGGCGTGTCGGTGGAGAACGTCGAGGCCGTGGTCCTCGGCGGCCACGGCGACACCATGGTGCCCATCCGCAGCGCCTGCCGCATCTACGGCCTGCCGGTCACCAAATTCCTCTCCGACGATCAGCTGACGGAGATCGAAGCGCGCGTGCGCAAGGCCGGCGGCGAGGTCGTCAGCCTGCTGGGCAGCGGCTCGGCGTTCGTCTCCCCGGCGTGGTCGGCACTGGAGATGATCAGCAGCATCGCGTACGACAAGAAGAAGATCACGCCGGTCTGCGCGCATCTCGACGGCGAGTACGGCGTCCACGGTCTCTTCGTCGGCGTGCCCGCGATCCTCGGCAAGAACGGCATCGAGAAGATCATCGAGATCGACCTGACCGACGACGAGCGCGCGGCCCTGGAGAACTCGGTCGCGGCCGTCGCCAGGACCTGCGGCGAAGTGGACAAGCTGGGTGGCTGATCCGCTCAGAAGCCGATCATCAGGCTGACCTCGGGATACGTCTGGTCGCGGTCGCCGAATCCGCCGTCGAGACGGTGTTCGTAGACCAGGCCGACGCCGAGCCACGAACGACCACGCGGCAGGAACACACCCACGCGACCGCCGACGTGCTGCGCGTCGTCTCCGGTGTCGACCCACGTCTGGCGCAGGAAACCGCTGACGTAGGGTTTGATCAGCGGCACCTGCCAGAACGTGTAGCCGATCCACGGGCTCAGCTTGTTGACGGTGGGCTCGCCGTTGAGCCAGGTCTCGTAGTCGACCCCCGCAGTCAGGCCGTCGGCGACGTTGTAGCCCAGGCCGAAACCGAGCACGAAGTAGTCCTCTTCCCCCACCGAGGCGTAGCCGCCGTGGAGACTGCCCCGCACCTTGCCGCGGGCGAAGAGTCCCTTGCCCGCCGCGACGTCGATCGCCGCCGCCTCGCCGGCGAGTCCCACCACCAGCGCCAGCATCATCAGCAACGCGGCCATGTTCCTTCTGACCAATTCGAACATCTCTCACCTTCCGGCTGCAGTCCCGAACCCAGGATACCGTTCCGGGCCCCTCGCGTAAACCCGTGCGGCAATCTCGCCGATTTGAGTCCGTTTCCTATTCTTGGTACAATCATCCGCACCCAAAGCCACGTCCCGCGCTCCCGGGAGGACCGCATGCGTACCGCACCCCGTCTCACGGTCGGCCTCATCCTGCTGACACTCTGCCTCGCCGTCGCCGCTCCGGCCGGGGACCACGCCCTGGTGCGCCTCTGGTTCGACGGCGCCGACGGCGCGGCGTTCCTGCGCGCGCACCCCGAGCTGGATGTGGTGAGCGTCAAGCCCGGCACGGCGGCGGAGATCGTGGCCACGCCCGCGGACCTCGACCTGCTGCGCGCGAGCGGCCTGCGCCTGGAGACCGTCCACAAGGACCTCTCCGCACACTATGCGAAACGGACCGCGGCCAAGGACGGCAACTTCGGCGTCTGGCACACCTGGAGCCAGAACATCGCCTACCTCGACAGCCTGCGCACCGAGTACCCGGACCTCATCAGCGAGAAGTGGTCGATCGGACAGAGCCACGAGGGGCGCGACCTCTGGTGCGTCCGCCTGTCCGACAACCCCGATGTCGATGAGACCGGCGAACCCGAGATCCTCCTCGACACCATGCACCACGCCCGCGAGATCATGGCCGGCGAGTTCGGCATCATGTTCGCCGACTACCTGTGCAAGAACTACGGCACCGACCCCGTGGTGACCTGGCTGATGAACAACCGCGAGCTCTACCTCGTGTCGATCGTCAACCCCGACGGCATGGTCTACAACGAGCAGACCGACCCCGCCGGCGGCGGCCTGTGGCGCAAGAACCGGCGCGACAACGGCGACGGCACGTGGGGCGTCGATCCCAACCGCAACTACACCTACGAGTGGGACGGCCCCGGCAGCGGCACGGACCCCGGCGACATCACGTATCGCGGCCCCTACGCCGGCAGCGAACCCGAGATCCAGGCCATGATGGCCTTCATCGACAGCCGCGAGTTCGTCACCCAGCAGACGCTCCACACGTACAGCAACCTGACACTGCATCCCTGGGGCTACGTCGACTCGCCCTGCCCCGACAACGCCACGTTCGAGCACATGGGCGCCATCATGACGCAGTACAACGGCTACCAGTACGGCTACGTCGGCGACCTGCTCTCCTACACCGTCAACGGCGGCACCTTCGACTGGTCCTACGGCGCGATCGGCGAGCACGCCCGGATCTTCTGCGTGAGCAACGAGATCGGGTCGTCCAGCGACGGCTTCTGGCCCGACCCCGAACGCCGCGAGACCCTCTTCCTGGAAAACGTCTGGCCGATGCTCTACCTGATGCAATGCGCCGGCGCGTACGCCGAGATCACCGACCTGGCGGCCACCGACACCGCCGGCGGTCTCCTCGAACCCGGCGACCAGGGCGAACTCTCGCTGCGGATCACCAACCAGGGCATCACGGAGAGCCTCACCGGCGCACAGCTGGTCCTGTTCTGCGACGATCCGTACGTGCAGCTTGGCGAGGCCAGGACGACCGTCGGCGGCGCGGCGCCCATGGCCTCGACGCCACTGTCGGAACCACTGCCCTTCACGGTCGATTCGGCCTGTCGCGACGGCCACCCGGTCACGATCACGGCGCGGTGCTACGTGCCCGGCAGCGACCGCGACATCCCGCTCCGTTTCATCGTCGGCCAGCCGACCACCCTCTTCGCCGACAGTTTCGACGAGGGCACGGGCGACTGGCTCCTGACCGGCCAGTGGGGACCGGCCGACGAGATGCACACCGCGCCCGGCGCACTGACCGACAGCCCGGTCGGCGACTACGCCAACCAGACCTCCACGTCGGCCACCATCGACGGCTCGTTCCAGGCGACCAGCCTCACGTTCTGGCATCGCTACGACCTCGAGGACACCTACGACTTCGGCCACGTCCAGGTGTCGGTCGAGGGCGGCGCCTGGGAAACGATAGCGTCCTACACCGGCTCCATCTCGACCTGGCAGCAGGAAACGCTGGACCTCTCCGACCGCGCCGGCCGGATCCTGCGCATCCGCTTCCTCCTGGAGACCGACAGCTGGATCACCGCGGACGGCTGGTTCATCGACGACGTCGTGCTCCTCGGTTCCGACAACGACAACCAGACGCCTCCCGCACCGCCGGCGCTCGCTCCGGCCGAAGACGCCACCATCGCCGGCCCCGTGCAGCTGACCGTCGGCAACGTCGTCGACCCCGACGGCGATCCGGTCACCTACGGCTTCCGCGTCTACGCCGACGCCCTGATGACCCAGGTTGTCGCACGAGCCGACGACGTCCCCGCCGGCGACGCCGAGGAAACGAACTGGACCACACCCGTCCTGGACCCGGGCCTGTACCACTGGCGCGCCTACGCCGCAGACGACCAGGAACGCGGTCTGCTGGGCGACGTCCACAGGTTCACGATCGACGACACGACCGATACCGGCGGAGTCGTGATCGGCGGACCGCGCCTGGCCGTGATCGCCAGCGGTTCGGATCGCGCCGAACTGCAGCTCTCGCTGGCGCAGGCCGGCGACGTCTCGGTCAGGATCTACAACGCCCGCGGCCAGCTCGTGCGCGACCTCTACAGCGGCGCCATGGACACCGGTTCGCGCGTGCTGGTGTGGGACGGTCGCGACGGACGCGGTCGTCAGGCCGCCAGCGGCGTCTACTTCGTGCGCGCCGAGGCGGGGCCGGTCACGTTGAACGGTCGGGTGTTGATGGTGCGATAACGCCGTCGAACGCGGCTCAAGCGGGATGCCAGCCCAAACCTGGATACCACCGGTTGGCGATCCAGTAGAACAGGACGGTGTCGATCATCAGGTGCAGGACGATCACGTAGAGCAGCGACCGCGTGCGCTGGTACGTGAATCCCTGGATCAGCGCGAAGACGAAGATGACCGCCGGCCCCCAGCCGACGAACGCCATCTCGTGCAGGAAACTGGTGAAGAAGACCGCCTGCGCGAGCAGCGCCTCCCGCATGCCCACGCGCCGCGCCAGCAGCACGAAGACGAAGTTCACGAAGCACAGCTCGTCCCACGCGCCCACCAGGTTGCAGCCCCAGAACAGACGCCACATCTCTTCGACGCGCGCGGGGTCGTCCACCGGCGGCAGCGGCCACGACTGATGCAGTTCGGGCGTCCAGGACGTGAAGTACAAACCCATGACCACGAACGCCAGCGCGAAACCGCCGACCAGCCACAGCCACATCCGCAGCGACCAGCGCCCGTGCACCCACTGGTAGTCCAGCGGTTCGCCCAGCCACCGCCTGGCGACCAGCGCGGGAACCAGCAACGCCCCCAACCCCAGCTTCACCGCCAGTTCCAGGACATGCGCGGTGCCGGTGTCGCCGTCGATGGGGGTGAAGGTCAGCAGGATGATCAGGTAGGCCAGCAGGACCGCGGTTCCCCACCAGCGGCGGTCGGGATCGCGGTGCGCCAGCACCAGCCCGACCAGCAGGGCCGCCGTCGCCGGCGCGAGCCAGGGCACCCCCAACAGCGTCGCGTGCGATTTCATCCCGATCGCCAGGACCATGCTCGCGGCCAGGAGCCACAGCGACCAGCGCCGCACCGCGGGCACGGTCGCGCCCGTATGCCGAGGTGACTGCAGCTGCGCCGTCCCGTCACTCATGCACCGACGCCTCCAGCACCCAACGCTCGAACCACGCCAGCAGCTGATCGAGGTAGAAGACCTGATTGGCGCGACCCCGCAGGCCGTGCCCCTCGTCGTGGAACCGCAGCAGCCGCGACGGCACGCCCAGCGCCTGCAACGCCGAGTACCAGCCCACCGACCCGTCCTGCGGGCACCGGAAATCGCGCAGCCCGTGGCTGATCAGCGTGGGCGTGCGCACCTCGCCGACCTCGCCGTACGGGTTGTTGCGCCGGTAGATGTCGCGCGCCGCGGGATCGAACGGGCGACCGCCGAACTCCCATTCGGGGAACCACTTCTCGTCCGTCGCGCCCCAGAAGGCCTCCGTCTGCGGGTACATGCGGTCGACCGCCGCCGCGCGGAACCGCGTCGTCTTGGTGGTCAACACCGCGGCGAGGTGGCCGCCGTAGCTGCCGCCCATCACGGCGGTGCGGTCGAGGTCGGTCCAGCCCTCGGCTTCGGCGTAATCCAGGACAGCCATGAGTTCGCGCGCCGGCCGGCCGTTCCAGTCGCCGCGGACGCCGTTCATGAATGCTCTGCCGTAGCCGGTGCTGCCGGTGGGATTGGCCGCGATCACCGCGTAGCCGAACGCCGGCAGGACGTGGAACTCGGGCAGGAAATAGCCGCCGTACATCCACTCCGGTCCGCCGTGGATCGACAGCACTGTCGGCAGCTTCCGGCCCGGTACGTGGTCCTCCGGCAAGTAGACCCAGCCCTCGATCGTGCGGCCCTCCACGGCGACCTCGAAGCGTTGCGGCTCGATCAGTCCGACGCGGTCGCTCCAGCGTTCGTTGGGATCCAGGAGCGTGGTGCGCTCGCCGGTGGCCAGGTCGACGACGAAGATCTGCCCCGGCACCGTCTGGCTCTGGCCCCAGCAGACGGCGCGGCCGCCGCCGAAGCGCACGTCCCAGACGTTCCATCCGGACGGTGTGAGCATGCCGCCGTCGGCGCGGAAGATCGCCGCCGTGCCGCGACTGGCGGCGCGATAGAAGAACGCGCCGTCGTGGTGCCAGACGCCCCAGACGCAATCGTCGACATCGGTCATGAGCCGGCGCGTCTCGCGGCCGGTGGATGCGTCGCGGAACACCAGACACGAGGGTTCGCTCTCGTGGAGGCTGTCGGCGTGGCTCTGGCAGGCGATCTCGCCGCCGTCCAGCCAGATCGGATGCGCGTCCGGACCGGGGTTGTTGCTCAGGCGCGCGGGCGGGCCGCCGGCCCTGTCGACGAGGTACAGTTCGGTGTTCAGGGTCCGGCCGAGATAGCGGCGGGGCTTGGCGCTGACGACGAGGCGCTCGCCGTCCGGCGACCAGGCGACCTCGCGGGCGTCGAGGTCGGGCGTCGGGTGGGCGCGATCCTCTCCGGTCGCCAGATTCAGCACGTGGAGCTGGCGCTGCATACCTTCGCGTTCGCCCTCGCCGAGATGCCGCCAGCCGAGATCGTCGGCGACGGTGACCTCGCCGGGGCGGCCCTCGTAATCCGGATCGCGATCGCTCACCACGTGGGCCAGCGCGTCGCCGCCGGGCGCCCAGACCAGACCACCGAAGCGGCCCGGGCCGGCCACGCGACGGCGGGCGGTGCCGTCGGCGGCCATGAGCCAGACCTCGGTTCCGTCGTCGACGGCGCGCGTGAAGGCAATGGTGCCGCTGTCGGGCGAGAACACGAACCCGCCTGCACGGTCGACCGGCGTGAACAGGATCTGCTGCTCGCCGGTGTCGAGATCGCGCAGGTGGACGGTGGTGCGGGTTCGTCCGGCGTCGCGGTCGTACTCGCCGACGGTGTAGACGAGCAGGCGGCCGTCGGGCGACAGCGCGCCGATCCCGCAGGTGCGCATGTCGAGCAGGTCGGCGGGAACCATGGCGACCGCGACGACAGCGACCGTCACCGCGAGAAGGGTCAGAAGGATGCGTGGCGGGTTGCGCATGACGGCGGACTTCCTCCGGCTGGAGCAGGGATCCGGCGCTCCCGGTGTGGGCGCGATCCTCGGCATGGTATCGCAGTCGGGGGTCGGCAGGCAACCGTCGACGGTCACCCGACCGCGGCGACAACGGCGGCGTGGATGGCGTCGATGCCGTCGGTGAGCGCTGCAGGCCCCGGCTGCAGGATGATCTCCGAGGGTATCTCCACCAGCTGGTCCTCGCGCACACATGTCACGGCATCCCAACCCGGCCGCCGGCGCACCGTTCCGGGGTTGAAGCGTGCGCCGCACCACGCGGCCAGCATCAGTTCGGGGTCGCGCGCGCGGACGGTGTCCCAGTCCGTGGTGCGGTCCTGCGATCGGATCCCGGCGCGGTGTTCGGGAAACAGCTCCCGGCCGCCGGCCAGCTCGACCAGTTCGGCCACCCAGCCGATGGCCGTGATGCACGGCTTCGGCCACTCCTCGAAATAGGTGCGCGGACGTCTCGGCAGCGCGGCGGCCTCCGCGCGCACGACGTCGAGGTGCGCGGCCAATTCGGCGGCGTAGACGCGGCCGTCCCCGTCGCGGCCCACGAGGCGGGCGGTGGTCTCGACCACGGCCAGGATGTCGGCCACCGACCGCTGGTTGAACACGGCCACGTTCAGACCGCGGCGGATCAGCTCGGCGGCGAGGTCGGCCTGCAGGTCGCTGAAGGCCAGGACCAGATCGGGTCGGAGCTCGACGATGCGGTCGAGGTCGGCCCGCAGGAACTGCGACACCACTTCCTTCTCGTCGCGCGCCCGCGGCGGCCGGCACGTGTACTCGGTGATGCCGACGATGCGGTCTTCCTCGCCCAGGCGATAGAGCACCTCGGTGTACTCCTCGCTCATGCAGACGATGCGCTCGGGGAGACGGGACACGGGAAACCCTTCCGGCGTGGGGCGACGGTCCGATATCGTGTTCTGATACATACAACGCCGTTGTCCTTTGACGCCAACGTTTCCACGCGTTAGCCTGCATTCATGAGAAATCGTCCCCACATCCCATGCGCCTTGATCGCCCTGATGGTGGCCGGATTCGTGGTCCTCTCGGGCTGCGGCAAGCACGACCCCGGCGTTCGGACGGACCCCCGAGACGGCACGGCCGCGCCTGGTCGCCCCGGCGATGACTGGCCCGACGACAACGCGTGCACACCGCTTCCGGGTCTCTCCGCACGCGGCGGGGATCTGGTCCTCGCGTTGCCCGACGCCGTCGAACCCGCGCACGCCCCGGTCCCCACGACCGGCGCCGAACGCACCGTCTTCGCCAACCTCTACGAAACGCTCACGCGCGTCGGCTGCACCGGACGGCTCTCGGCCGGTCTGGCCGAGCGGTGGGATCGCCTCGAGGACGGTCGGCGCTGGCGCCTGCACCTGCGTCCGGACGCCGTGTTCTGGGACGGCAGCCGCGTCACCGCCACCGACGTGATCGACTCCTGGAGCCGGAACGAAGCGCTGGCCGACGAAGCCGGCCGGCCGTGCCCCGGACTCTGGCTCGCCTCCGGCCGCCGCGGCCTGATCGCCGTCAGCGCGAACATCCTGGAAATCCGCCTCGCCGAGCCCCAGGACGACCTGCCCCGCCTGCTCGCGCATCCCGGC
>CAZJMO010000048.1:10579-11607 GCA_964547085.1 uncultured Fibrobacteraceae bacterium
GGCGACCCCGCGTTCCCCGAGGGGGTCGGCCTGCCGACGCTGGGCACACTGGCCGTGGTCGAGGAGGCCGGCATCCTGCTCGTCACCGGCGTGGCGGCGCTGTCGTTCCTGCGGGACCTGCCCCGCCTGCTCGCGCATCCCGGCCTGGCGGTGTCCGCCCGACGCGAAGGCTGGTTGTGGCCCGTCGGCAGCGGGCCGTGTCGTCTGGCCGCCGACACCGATCTGCCGTTGCCCGACCTCGTCTGCCGACCCAACCTGCACCACCCGGCGCGCCCGGCGTGGGACAGCTTCACGTTCCGCGTGCTTCCGGGCGCCGATCATCGCGACCTCCTGGACGCCGACGTCGATCTGGCCGTGATCCGCGACCGCCGCGCCGCCGACTTCTACGCCGGCGTCGCCAACGTCCGCTCGGCGCCGCTGCCGTGGGACCGGCTCTACGTCCTGCTGCTGCCGCCCGACCACGAGATGGACGCCGCCGGCGCGGCGCTCGCCGCCCGGGACGCCGCGTCACCGGCGGCACGCCGGCCGTGGTCGTCGCTGTTCTTCCCCGGCTGCCGGCCCGCACCCTGCCCGCAACTCCACGGCCCCACCGTCGGCGGCGTCTTGCCGCCGCTGGATCCCGACGCGGCGCTGCTGGCGCTCACCGGACGGCTTCTGCTCCACCCGGCGAACGACCCCGACGCCCGTGCGCTCGCCGAACGCGCCGTCGCCTTCGGGCCGGCCGCGCTGGAGGTACGCGCCGCCCGCGCCGACGAGATCGCCCGCGCCCTCGAACGCGGCGACGCCGCCGGGTACGTGGTGCCCATGACCGCGGCGCACGCTTCCGGATGCCTGACGCTCGCGTCGATCCTGGCCCGCGCCGACTGGCTGCAGCAAGGCGCCGGCGAGAACCTGGACGCCTGCAGCGCCGCATCGCAGCTCGTGGCCGACGGCTGGATCGTCCCGCTGGTGCAGACCCGCGCGCGGCTGGTGTGGCGCGGCCCGCTGGTCGCCCGAGAAGACGAGATAGTTGGTCAGCGCGATGAACA
>CAZJMO010000048.1:11617-13178 GCA_964547085.1 uncultured Fibrobacteraceae bacterium
ACTCCGCCTGACCCACGACGGCGCGCTGCTCGTGGACGGCCTGGGGCCCGCGCAGCCGGGAGACATGCCGTGAGAGCACGCTGGCAGATCTTCCTGGCCGCGGTCGTCCTGATCGTGCTGCCGGTGGGGTTGCTCGCGGGGTTCTTCCACGACCGGCTCGCCGGCGCCACCAGGACCCGCATCTGTCACGACATCCACCGCGACCTGCGGCAGACCCTCGATCGGCCGGCCGTCCTCGCGGTGGAAAATCACCAGACCCTGTCCCGTCTGGCGACGGCCGCCGCGGAGGACAACCGCCTCCGCCTGGCACTCGTCGGCGGACGCGACGACCTGCTGCCGTACCTCCGCGACTACGCCCCCCGCGTGGCGCTGACCACGCAGCTGGATGTCCTGTTGCTCCTGGACGACGCCGGCCAGATCCTCAGCTCCGCGCATTACCGCAACGAGTTCGGCAGCCACGATCCACACCTGCTGGCCAGCCTCGCCGCGCCCGATGTCGAGCCGCTGCACTCGTGGCGATCCCGCGATCTGGAACAGCGGTGGCCGCCCGACCCGGCGCCGCAGGAAGACCGACACGTCCTGGCGGTCCTGCGCGCGCCGCACGGACCGTTGCTGGCGACGTTGGTTCGTGAGGACTTCACGCTCGGCGGCCGCGCCTTCCACTGGATCGGCGGCCAGGCGGTCGGCGGCCGGCTGCCGCGCGACGCCCGCTCGGCCATCGCGACGGCGGACACCTGCCTGATCTCCCCCGAACTCACCACCGCGTTCGATCCGGACGACGAGACGTCGATCCAGGCCTGGGGACGCCGCGAGCGGGTACTCTGGGAAACCAGGGATGTCCCGCTGGTCGTCGGCGGCCGCCGCACGCAGGGCCTCTACCTCGCCTACCGGTCCCGCGAGCCGCTCGCCCGCCAGCTCGCCAGCCTCGACCATCTCGTTCTGGCCACCCTGGCGGCCGCCCTGGCCGGCGCCTTCCTGCTGGCGGCCTGGCTCTCCGACCGCCTGACCCGCCCGCTGGCCGACCTCACCGCCGGCGCCACCAGGATCGACCTCGACGATCCGTCGGCCGACTTTCCGACCCGCCGCCGCGACGAGGTCGGCAAGCTCGCCCGGGTGCTCAACGCGATGGTCGGCCGCCTGCGCGACGGCGCCCGCCGCCTTGCCGACGCCGAGCACCGCGCCACCCTCGGCGAGGTCGCGCGTCAGGTGAACCACGACCTGCGCAACGGCATCACCCCGGTGCGCAACGTCCTGCGCCACCTGGGCGAGACCGCCGAGCGCGAACCCGACCGCCTCGTCGACGTGTTCATCCGCCGCCGCGGCACGCTCGAAAGCAGCCTCGGCTACCTCGAGGATCTGGCGGGCCGGTACGCGCGCCTCGCGCCCGAACGTCGGCGTGAACGCTGTGACCTCGGCCGCATCGCCCGCGAGGCCGCGCTCGGCGCTCCGGAGGCCGTCATCGACGCCGCCCCGGGCACGCCGCCGGTGCTGGCTGATCCGGTCGCCATGCGCCGCATCCTCGACAACCTGCTGCGCAACGCCCTGGACGCCGCGGCCGAAG
>CAZJMO010000048.1:13188-13468 GCA_964547085.1 uncultured Fibrobacteraceae bacterium
GCCCGCGAGGCGCTCGTCGGCCCCGGAGGCCGCATCACGGTCTCGGTCGCCGCTGACGACGATCCCGACCTCGGCCCCCAGTGCGTCCTCGCCGTCCGCGACGACGGCTGCGGCATGACAGGGGAGGTCCAGGCGCGTATCTTCGAGGACTTCTACACCACCAAGACGGGCGGCACCGGCCTCGGCCTGAGCAACGTCCGCCGTCTGGCCGGTGACGCCGGCGGCCGCCTCAGCGTGGACTCGGCGCCCGGCCGCGGCACGACCGTCACCATCACCTTCC
>CAZJMO010000049.1:0-13382 GCA_964547085.1 uncultured Fibrobacteraceae bacterium
ACAGAATGTCCGAAGCGAGCAGGCGGAGCTCGTCGACCCGCAGCTCGGCCCCGGTCATCTGGTTGCGGAAAGCGGCGCCGGCATAGGACGGCGGTACCGTTACTGCCGTGTCCCCCCACCGGTCGGCCGGGGGCAGCAGGCCGCGGAACCGGGCCTCGAGGGCGGCCTGGCCCCGGGCGCCACGGTCCAGAGCTGGCGCGGCTTCGAGGGCGCCGTCGCCGCGGCGAGCCAGGGACACGACACGGTCGTCTCGCCCACCGGCCACGCCTATTTCGATTTCGACATCGGGGTGACCGACCTCGCCAAGGTCCTCGCTTTCGAACCCGTCCCCGCCGAACTGACCGCAGAGCAGGCGCAGCACGTCCTGGGCGGCGAGATGAACCTCTGGACGGAATACGCGCCGCAGGCCGTCCTGGACGAGCGCCTCTTTCCGCGGCTCTGCGCGATGAGCGAGGTCCTCTCGTCGCCCGCGCCGGCCGGCGATGAGCACGACCTCACCGGATTCTGGGCGCGCCTGCGCAGTCACGGTACGCGCCTCGACCGCCTCGGCGTCCGCCGCGCGTACGAGGGTCGACCGGTGACGCTGGCGGCAAGCTGGGATCCGCAGCAGGACGGCTGGCTGCTGGCGTGGTCGGCTGATTCCCGGCGTCCCGCCGGCGACCCGACGGTCGAACTGGCCGCCGGCGGCAATCGCCGCAAGGAACCCGTGGAAAGCACCGTCCTGCGCCGCGACGCCGGCGTCATTTCCGCCACTCTGCACATTGACGACACCGCCTACGGCGCGCCGCAGCGTCTGGAACTGGTCCGGTCGCACGCGCTTGGCCGCTCCGTGACCAGCGATCCCGAGCCCGCCGTCCGCTACGCGCCGCGCGTGGAAAATCCGGTCACCGACGGCGTCCTGCCCGACGGCGACTACCACGACGGTCGCTGGCTCGCCTGGGAAGGCCCCGACGCCACGGTCGTCGTGGACCTGGGTGCCGCGCAGAATGTGTCGGACGTGTCGGCGATCTGTCTGCACGCCGGCGGCCGCCTCATCTACTCGCCCGAATCCGTGCGGGCGGACGTGTCGCTGGACGGATCGACATGGCGGGAGATCGGCGCGGCCCGGTGGCGTCTGGAACCCGGCGTGATGGCGCGCGTGTTGCGGACCTACCGGATCACGACTGCGGACCCGTGCAATGCCCGGTACGTGCGATTGCACCTTGAACAGCGCCGTGACGTGCCGATCTGGCCCTGGGCGCCCGATTCCGCACCGTGGATGTTTCTTGGACAACTAGTTATACGCTAGGATATGTTTAATATCCAACCGTTCGCGTCGGATTACCAACAGCTCCACAAGGTCGACCAACAGCTCGAGAATATGAAACGGCAAAATAAAAGCGGTCCGGGCGAATAATCCTCACCCGGACCGTCACTATTATATCCGGCCAGACTCTACCTGGAAGGGTTGAACCAGAGTCGAACACACCCACGAAATCGCCAGGGCGGCGGTCGGCACCGTCAACTAGCCGGTGGCCTTCACCGGCGGCACGACGGCCGGAGCCTCACGATAACCGCGGTCATACGCCCGCTGACAGGAGCAGGCCTTGTTGTTCGGCTGCTCGCCTTGCATGGCATCGGCCCAGCCCTGGTGGTAAGACATCCAGTATTCGTGTTCGGTCTCGCTACAACGGTAGCCCATTGTTCTCTCCTGGCAGCTGGGCGAAGTTGTTGCTTCTTGGTCCTGTTAAGATCTTAGACCGCGGTCGTCAGAGTGTCAACGAGAAGCATAAACAAATCCTTGACCACCCATCAAATGCATAAATTGAGCCAAGACTTGGTCAAGATCGTGTTTGACGACGGTCTCGATGGCGGTCAGAATCGCGCGCGAGCCGGGATAGCACGCGCCAGCACCGAGGAGCTTCCCTTGCGTTTTGCAGTGATTCTTTCCCTCGTCCTGGCCGTGAGCCCGTCGTTCGCGCTCGATCATCCGGCAACGCCGTGGCAGCCCCGCGGATATCGCTGCCCCCGCGCCGCAGAGGCGCCGACCATCGACGGCCGTCTGGACGACCCCGTCTGGGCCGCGGCCGACTGGACCGAACCCTTCGTCGACATCGAGGGCCGAGCCCGTCCGGTCGCGCCCCGTTACGCCACCGGTGCCCGCCTGCTCTGGGACGACACCGCGCTCTACATCGCCGCCCAACTCGACGAGCCCCACGTCTGGGGCACCCTCACCGAACGCGACGCCATCATCTTCGAGGACAACGACTTCGAGGTCTTCCTCGACCCCGACGGCGACAACCACCTCTACGGCGAGCTGGAGATCAACGCCCTGGGTACGGTCTGGGATCTGCTCCTGGTGCGCCCCTACCGCGACGGCGGCCCGGCGCTGGGCGGCTGGGATCTGCGCGGTATCGAGACCGCCGTCCACGTCGACGGCACCCTGAACGACGCCCGCGACACCGACCAAGGCTGGACCGTCGAGATCGCCATCCCCTGGCCGGCCCTGCGCGACATCGCCCGCGACCGCGCCTGCCCCCCGCGCCCCGGCGACACCTGGCGGCTCAACTTCTCGCGCGTCCAGTGGGAGCATCGCCTCGAGAACGGTCGGTACGTGAAGACGCCGGTCGCGGGCCGCGGCTGGAAGGGCGAGGACAACTGGGTGTGGTCGCCGCAAGGCCTGGTCGCGATGCACGCACCCGAGCGCTGGGGCTTCGTCACCTTCGTCACGGATCCGGAGCAGACGATCGCCGACCCGCGTGACGCCGCGCGCGACGCAAACGAACTCCTGATGCCGCTCTACTACGCTCAGCGCACGCACCGTGAGCAGCACGGCCGCTACGCCCGCAGTCTGGCCGATCTCGCAACGCTGCCTGCGGATGTGGGCGCCCGCCTGGCCGCCGCCCGCTTGACCCTCGACGCCGCCGACGCAACGTTCCACGCCTCCCTGAATACCGTCGACGGTATCCTGTGGACCGTGGACCACGAAGGTCGCCTCACCCACGAAGGACCCGCCAAGTGACCCTCTCCCTCTTCGACTGGCTCATCGTCGCCGGCATGCTCGCCCTGCTCCTCTACGGCGTCAGGCAGAGCAACCGCCACTCCAGTTCCGTGGCCGACTTCCTCGCCGCCGGCCGCTCCGCCGGCCGCTACCTCGTGGGCGTGGCCAGCGGCATCGCCGGCCTCGGCGCCATCACCGTGGTCGGCAACCTGGAGATGAACTACGTCGCCGGATTCTCGATGTCGTGGTGGGGCATGACGACCTCGGTCGTGATCATGATCGTCACCCTGAGCGGCTGGGTGATCTACCGCTTCCGACAGACCCGCTGCCTGACCCTCGCCGAGTTCTTCGAGCGCCGGTATTCGCGTCGCTTCCGTGTGTTCGCAGGCACGGTCTGCTGGGTGTCGGGGCTGATCAACTTCGGCATCTTCCCCGCGGTCGGCGCGCGTTTCTTCATCAACTACTGCGGTTTCCCCGACGCGGTCGCACTGGGTCCCGTGGCGATTCCGGTCTATCCGCTGGTGATGCTGGTGCTGCTCGGGCTGGCGCTGTATTTCGTATTCAGCGGCGGCCAGGTCACCGTCATCGTCACCGACTTCCTGCAGGGCACGTTCGTGAACCTCGTCTTCGTCCTGGTCTGCGCCTGGCTCCTCTGGCGCGTCGTCACCTGGGACCAGATCTTCACCGCGCTGGGCACCGCGCCGGCGGGCGCGTCGCTGATCAATCCCTTCGACACCGGCCACGTCCAGGACTTCAACTTCTGGTACTTCCTGATCGGGATCCTGGGCCTGGTCTACGGCAAGATGAGCTGGCAGGGCACGCAGGCGTACAACAGCTCGGCCACCAGCGCGCACGAGGCCAAGATGGGCGAGGCGATCGGCATGTGGAAGCTGGCGCCGCAGAACCTGTTCCTGATGTTCGTGCCCATCGTCATCTACACCGTCCTGCACCACCCGGACTTCGCCGACCTCGCCGGCCGCGTCGACGCCACCCTCGGCGGGATCGACCGCGAGGCGCTGCGCAGCCAGCTCCGCGCACCGCTGGTGCTGGTCGAGATCCTGCCGCACGGACTGATGGGCGCGTTCGCCGCGGTCATGCTCGCCGCCTTCATCTCCACGCACGACACGTACCTGCACTCCTGGGGCGCCATCTTCGTCCAGGACGTGCTGCTGCCGCTGCGCCGCAAGCCGCTGTCGCCGAAAGGGCACCTGCGCGCGCTGCGTCTGTCGATCTTCGGCGTGGCCGTGTTCATCTTCCTCTTCTCGCTGCTCTTCCAGCAGAGCCAGTACATCTTCCTCTTCTTCGCCATCACGGCTGCCATCTTCGCCGGCGGCTCGGGCGCGGTGATCATCGGCGGGCTGTACTGGAGACGCGGCACCACGGCGGCGGCGTGGTCGTCCATGATCACCGGCGCGGTCATCTCCGTGGGCGGCATCGTCGCGCACCAGCTCGACACCGACTTCCCGATCAACGGCCAGGAGTTCTGGGCCATCAGCATGGTCGTCTCGCTGGTGGTCTTCGCCGTGGTCTCACTCCTGGGTCGCGATCGACCCTTCGACCTCGACCGCCTCCTGCACCGCGGCGAGTGGGCCGTGGCCGACGACCAGGTCATCGGCGACGGCGTGGTCACCCGCTTCCAGCGTATCTTCCTTTTCACGCCCGAGTTCACCCGGCGCGACAAGGTCCTCTACCTGGCCACCTACGCCTGGACATTCTTCTGGTTCGCCATCTTCGCCGTCGGCACGGTCTACAACCTCACCCACGACGTGGGCGACGCGAGCTGGGCCGTGTTCTGGCGCTGGTATGTAGGTGTGCAGTTCGTCGCCGCGGGCGTGGTGTTCGTGTGGTTCACCATGGGCGGCGTGGCGGATCTGAAGCGGATGTTCGCGCTGCTGCGGTCGACGCAGCGGGACGAGGGAGACGACGGGGTGGTGCGGCCGTAGCCGACCACCCCGCGATGCAGCAACGCGACGATCAGTCGAACATCGCCTTCACGTCGCCCAGGCTGCGTTCCGACACCGGCGTCGGGTTGTCGTCGGAGACGATCCAGGCGCCGGGATTCCAGCTCTCGACGCCGCCCTGGGTTCCGGCGGTGGTCAGGAACGGCGTTGCGGCCAGGTAGCCGTTCTGCACCAACATCCCGTTCGGCTCGATGGCCTCGTAGTAACCGATCCAGCGGCCTTCGCCGTAGCCGGCGGCGAACTGGAACGGCCCCAGGACCTCGGTCAGCGGCACGTCGCCGACCATGCGCTTGCCAACCAGAGCCTCGATCTCCTCACGTGTGGCCCAGCGCCAGTCCGGGTTCGACACGAGCCACGCCTCCACCTCCGTGCGCGTCATGCCCACGAAGTTGTCGGGATCTTGCCAATAATTGCCCGTGCCCTGGTCGTGGAAATACGGAAGGTCACCACCCAGATGGTCGAGGCGCGGCTGCGTGATCGGATCGACGGCGCTGACCACCCAACCACCGTGCGTGAAGCTCGCCGTGCTGCCCTGGGTGCCGACATACGACACGGTGGTGAACGGGCTGTCCGCCGCCTGCACGATCCAGCCGTCGGGGTCGGCCTCGGCACAGAACCCCAGCCAGCGCGGCCCGCCCGCACCGACGGTGGCCTGACGCGCGCCCATGACGTCTTCGAGGGTCTGGCCGTCCGGCGACGTCGCGCCGTCGAATGCGGTGAGCTGGGCCGTGGTGCCCAGGGACCAGATCCCGGAGAGAGTCACGAACTGTTCGAGGAAGGTGCGGTCCCACCCCTCGAAGGTCACGGGATCGAACCAGTAGAGACCGCTCGTGGCATCGTGGAAGTACATGCCGTCCGAACCGTGGTCAGCGAGTTCGCCGGCGGGACACATGGCGGCAAGAACAAAGAAACCGGCGAGTACGAGAACGAGTGAGCGCATCGGGTCCTCCTGGATTACACCTATTGATATCGGGGTGCGATATTCGTTTTGTATCATAACCAGTGTGCCGCCGTCCAGGATAGGAGTTGGATCATCTCCATAATTCGTTCAACACGATTTCAAGTCGGAACTCTCATTGTCCTGGTTGTCGTGTTGCTTCAATACCACGGCCATTGGCAGCAGGAGACAAACACCCAAGCCGTGTCGGTTGTGTTCGTGGACGTGACCGCGACATCCGGCCTGCCCGGCTCCGGCCACACGACAGACGCCGTGTTGGTCGATCTGGATCGCGACGGGAAGCGCGACATCCTCCTCGGCCGCCATGATTGCGTCCCCGAAGCGTATCGCAACGACGGCGAATTGCGGTTTTCACGGTTGCCCGATTGGGGCAACGCCATGACCGTGTTCGACCATCACGCCACACTCGCAGACGACCTCGATCGTGACGGTCTGCCCGATTTCTACTTCGTCGTCGGCGCCCATCGAGGCCGCGGCGAGAGCCACAACAGACTCTACATGAGTTCCGATGCGTCGATTCATGACAGAGCATCCGACCTCGGCGTCGTCGACCTCTACGGACGTGGTCGCGGGACGTTGATGCTCGACCCGGATCACGATGCAGTCCCGGATTTGTTCGTGCTGAACTTCCGCACCGCGCCGCGCGTCTATCGCATCACCGGGATCGAACCGACGGAGGATTGCGTGGCCGTGCGCCTCGGGATCCCGGCCGCAGACGATCTCGCCGTCGCCGGCGGCGCGGACCGTCAGTGCACCGAATACGTTCAGGCGCTTCATCCCGTGGATCTCGAGCCCGATGGAACCGTGGAGTATCTCGCGATCGGCGGCGGCCTGCCACTCAAGTTGCTTCAAGAAACAGACGGCAACGTCCGGGCAGTCATCAGCGCCATCCCGCCCGACGCCTACCTTCCAGCCCCCAGCCACGGCATCTGGGGCGATTTCGACGACGACGGGCACCCCGACCTGGTCCTGCTCTACGGCGCCGACGACGAGCCGACACACATCGACCGGGCCCGCCGCAATCGGCTGCTGCTATGGCGCGAAGGCCGATTTGTCGAGCAGCCCGAGCCCGCACTCGACCTCGGCGGTTGCGGCACTCACGGCCTGGCCGCCGACCTCGACAACGACGGCGACCTCGATCTTGCGATCCTGCAGACGCATCGCGGCTCCCTCGCAGCGCGCGTCCGACTCCTGCCCAACCACGGCGGCGGACGATTCGTCGCGCCGGTCGGCGGCGTCCTGGACTGCGGCAGCCCGTGCCTCGCCGACGGTCTGGCGGCCGAGGATCTGGACGCCGACGGCGACCTCGACCTGTTGGCCATCGTCGGCGATGTCGGGCCCGACGATCCGGGCGGTGGCGTATGCCTGTTCCGCAACGACCTGAGCGGAAACCACTGGCTCGATCTCGGTTTCACCGGCCCGGACATTCCGTACGGCGCGGTCGTGACCATCGTCGCGGGCGGCCGGACACAGCATCGCCAGTACTGGCCGACGCAGGTCGGCGGCAGCGCCTACCGGGGCCCGCTGCACTTCGGATTGGGTGCGGCGACGGAGGTGACGCAGCTGGACATCACGTGGCCCGACGGTCGACGAACGACATTGCGCAACGTCGCCGCCGACCAGCTCTTCAACCCACGAGCCGAACCGCCTGCACCGTCGCCACGAGATTGATCAGCATGTGCGCCGCAATCGGCGTCCACAGCGACCCGGTCCGCAGTCGCGCCGCGCCGAGCACGAGTCCCAGCAGGAAGATCCACACCATCTCCAGCCACCCGTACTGCACGTGCGCCAGGGTCCAGAGCAGCGACACGAGCACGACCGCGCCCGTCGGCCGCAGCGGCGAGCGCATCCATCCCGACAGCAGGAAGCCGCGACAGAACAGCTCCTCGAACAACGGCGCCGCCACCACCACTCCCAGCCACAGCCATGGGCTGCGGCCGCCGGTGCGCACCGCTTCGCGCATGAAGGCCGATACCTTCTCGACGCCCAGCAGCGGCCAGACGAGGTCGTAGATGATTCCGGCGAGGACGGCGATCCCGATCCAGACGAGTAGCGGGCGCAGCCGAGCGCGGTGGAGATCCAGATACGCCGCGGGCGAAAGGCCTCGCCGCCAGCGGATGGCTGCGTAGACCACGACGCCGCCGAGGATCGCCGACAGCACTGCAGACGCACCAAGGACGTCGCCGCGGCTGCTCATCTCGATCGCCGCGGTCTCCATGGTCTCGGCGTCCAGACCACCGGCATTGCGGGCCGCCATGCTCACACCCACGGCCACCGCGACCACGACCATCTGCGCCACCACGAACGCCGCCACCACACAGACACCCCAGCCGCAGGTTGCCCAGAAGCCCCACGGATATGTCGTGACGGTCCGCCTCTCGATCTTCATGCGCGTCCCTCCAAGCTGATGGGCCCAGAGCCTAGCATGACCGCCGGAGAGACGAAAGGGGCGCCCGGATGGACGCCCCTCGGCCGGAGGATGGAGAATTACTTCACGAGTGTCAGCTTTTGCATATCGGTGACGCCGCCGCCGGTGAAGCGCACCAGGTAGACGCCGCTGGAAAGGCGCTGTCCGCGATCGTCACGGCCGTCGAAGACCGCTTCGTGGCGTCCGGCGGGCACGTCGGCCGAGACCAGATGGCGCACGGCGCGGCCGGCGAGGTCGTGCACGATCAGTTCGCAGTGCCCGTTCGCGGCCATCTCGTACGACAGCGTCGTCTGCGGGTTGAACGGATTCGGGGAAGCCGCGACCAGACGGGTGGCGGTCGGCATTTCGTCCGGTGCGCCGGTGGCGCCGGTGGTGAAGTGCAACCGGTAGGTTCCCGTGGCGTCGAGCGCACCGGCGCGGGACTTCCAGACCGCCACGCAGTAGTAGCCGGGGCTGGGCACGTTGACGTGGATCCACTCGGGTTCGGACACGCCGCCGTCATCGCCGAGGCTGTCGTCGAGGCAATCGAGCTTGCCGAAATACGCCTCCGACGCGTCGTAGACCGCAACGCCCCAGTCCACGCCGCCGGCGACCTCATCGAGACGGACCAGCAGGTCGCCCGCTGCGAGGTACACCTCGTGGAGATTCAGCAGGCGGCTCTCGTTGATCGCGAACGGGCCGTAGTCGCCGAAAGGTTCGGAACCCAGGAACGCCGACACCGCGTGCTCGGCGTTGTAGTTCGCGGTCGACGGATTGCCCCGGAGCACACCCACGTCGTAGGCCGTCGCGTCGGCCTCGCGATAGTTGACCAGCGTGAAGTTCACGTCGCCGGGCTCGGCCTCGCTCGCGAGCAGCACATGGGGCCCGAATCCATCGCTCGTTCCCTGCAACGGACGATGGAGTTCGAGGTCCAGGTCCGTCGATGCGTTATAGCTCGCCACGGCCAGACCACGCCAGACGTTGGTGATGGGGAACGTCGGTTCGTCCAGGCGCAAGCCGTCGCAGTTGGGATACGGCGTCATATCCGGTGCGTCCGGATCGAAGCCGCCGTCCTGCGCCGGCGGCGCGTCCCGTTCCACGACTGCCCCCAGCGGCACGACCTGCGGCGACCAGCAGTACTGTCGGCAGGTGGTGTTGTTGACCTCGATCAACTCCGCCACGTCGTCGAAGTAATCGACCTCGACGCCCATGGTGTGCCGACCGCCCGGCACGGTCCACGGCATTTCGGTCGACGGCCTGTAGAGATTGGTGACGGTGCGCGGAAGGCCCGCCGCCAGCGAAGTGAAACTGCGGGTCCCCACCAGGCCCATGCCGTCGAGTTCGATCAGGAACGACACCGTGTCGGCCGCCGCGGCGCCGCCGTTGAAGCACGCGGTGTTCAACCAGGTCCACGGGCCGTTGCCGTGCAGCGTGTCGGGCTCGGGACAGGAGAAGAGCAGCGCGTCGTCGTCCGGACGCGGCACGATCGGGGCGTACCAACCGGTGAGCGTCGACGGATAAAGCTCCGGCCGCGCATGGTACAGGCCGACGTTCACGGCCAGGCCGGACGGATGCTCCAGGCGATCGGCCCAGACGATCACCCCGTGGTAGCCGGTCTGCTCCAGATCCAGGTTCAGTACGGCCCAGCCGCGATCGCCGGTGGAGACCGGATCCTGCACGTCGTCCAGCGCCCCGTAGGCGAAGTCCGGCGCGAGCCAGCCCATGTGGACCGGACCGTCCTCGGGGTCGCTGCGCGCGACGAGGCACGCCGCGCCGAGGTCGGGCGCGTCCACGTCGAACTCGAAGCTCATGGCGCGCGACGCATAGTACGGCGACACCGGGTCGACGCCGAAGTCGAACGGGTACGGACTGCTGCCGAGATGGGCGATCCGGTACGGGGGCGCCGTGCCGTAGTTCACGGCGTTCATGACGCCGATGTCGTAGGACGGGGCGGCGAGGTTGCGGGCATTGAGAAGCAACGCCTGCAGATCCCGCGGCATCGAGGTCTGGGCAAGGTTGTAGCCGAAACCGTCTTCGGGCCCTGTGGCGACCGGGTGGACCCGCATCATGTAGTCGCGATGCACCGAATAGTCCGGCTCCATCCAGACGATGTTCCACGGTCGATCCTGGACCAGGTCCACGCGGACGCCGTCGCAATTCCACCAGTAGCCTTCCAGGTACTCGATGTCGGCATCGACGGGCGGCGGCGCGGCACGCGTGACCGGGGAGCCATGGGACAACGTCAGCGGTTGCCAGACCCACTGCCGGGCGTGGACGTTGTCGGTCTCGTCGCTCTCATCGATCGCGTCGAAGACATCTGCGACCACCTTGACGGTGTGACGGCCGCCCCGCACGACGTGGGCGCCGTCGTTGACCCAGCCGTTGTAGCTGCCGGGCTCGATGGTCCAGAGGTTATGACTGCAGAAATAGGCGCCATCGACGTACAGCTGCATGGCCGTCGGCATGGCCGTCGCGTCGCCGTCGTTGTAGCAGACAGTGCTGAACCAGGTGGACTCGGTCTCGCCGACGAGCGTGGTCGGCTCCGGCACGCTGGTCCAGGTCGCCGCGTTGTCGCCGCGCGGCACGGCCGGTGCGTACCAGCCGGTGCGGTCGGCGAACGTGAGGTTCGGCATCGTCTCGACAAAATTGGCCGTGGCGCCGCTGGGCGAGTCGTAGGGCGTATCGAAGGTGCCGACCAGAACCGTGCCGTCGCTGAACTCGACGGTCACCGTGCCGTCGTAGTAGTTGCTGGTGAACGGCGATCCGCCTCCGCCTACATCCAGGTCCATGGTGAAGCGGAAGTAGTCGCCGCTGTCGAAGCCGGTGGCCGTCAGGCCCCATTGCTGGGTGTCGACATCGTCCGGATCCACGAAATAGAAGCCGTACGACGTCACGCCGTTGTTGATCGGGCCGCACAGCGAGGTGCCGTCGCGGTCGAGCCAGACGCTGGTCGGCGTGAAGTCCCACCAGGCGTCGACCAGGGTGACCGCTTCGTCGGCAGTGAAGGTGATGTCGATCCAGTTGCCGCCCTCGCCGCACATGCTGGCGGTGGAGGAACCGGTGATCAGTGCGAACGCGGGCGCTGCTGTGAGCAACGCGACGAGGATGACGTAACGAAAGACCAGGAACGGACGCATGGCGCACCCCCCTTGTTGGGCGAAGACAGAGGTGAGGCGTAATCTCGTATCTGAAGACAACGCAGAAGGAGGTGGGCAATCACATGCGGCGGCGTGTGATGACGACAATGGTCACGGCCGCGCCCAGCAGAGCCAGCGCGGCGGGCCATAGCGGTCGGCGCGCGCGGACGGGAATCGGTCGGGAACCATCGCCGACCAGGACGAATGCCGCCCAATCGCGGGGCGCCGAGGTGTCGGCGCGACGGCGACAGATCTCGCGGGTGCGGGCCAGCGCGCCGGATGCGGTGGCGCCGCCGGCGAGCTGGTCGTAGAACACGGCCATGATGCGGGCCGCTGCGTGGTCGTCGACGTTCCAGAGCGTGGCCAGGACCGCCGGCGTACCGGCCGCCAGGAACCCCGACGCCAGACCGAGCAGGCCCTCGCCGCCGACCACGCTGTTGCCCGCGGTGCGGCACCCCGAGAGCACCGCCAGACGCACAGCGCAAGGGCTGTTCGCCACGTCGGACGCACGGATAATGCCTTCGGGATCGGCGGTCAGATCGATGGCCGTCTGCCACGGTTGGCGCGCGTCCAGGCGCACGTGCGTCGCAAGATGGACCACCACCGCGCCCGTGGTGTCGAGGCCGTTGCGCATGATCTCGTCCGCGTCGATGCGGCGCACGTCCTGCAGGTTCGCGGCGAGGCGGCGGATCTCGGCCGCGGCGCCGGGCAGCGGTCCGTCGCGTCCGGGTTCGTGCCCGCAGACCGCGACGACGCCGTGGCCGGCCGGCGGTGGCGGCGCGCCCGATCGCAACTCCGCCAGCACCCGGCCCGACGGCAGGCACACCACCTCGCACGACGCCGGCAGCAGATCGTCCGGCCCGGTCAGCAGGGCCAGCGGAAGCCGGTGGAAGTCGCCGTCGGGACACCAGTAGACCCGGCGCGCTTCCGCCAGCACGGCGCGGATCGGCGCGCCGAGACCGGCGAGGAGGCCGGCGGCGAGGTCGTGGGCGGGACGCGGATCTCGGACCGCGGGGCTGGCCAGGACCGCGGCCAGACGCTGCAGTCGCGGCGCGGTCGTGCGGCGACCGGGCAGGTGGTCGACCAGGACGGTGTCGCCGGTCACGCAGAACACGAGCCCGTCGGCGGTCCCCTGAACCACGTCCAGCAACACCTCGCCGCGGAGGAGCACGCGATGGCGCAGCGAGTCCAGCGGGACCGGCGCGTGCGCCGCCGGCAACGGTCGGCCCGGACCCAGGATCCGCTCGATCAACGTGCGCGCCTTGTAGCGCTGCAGGAGCGCGTGTGCGGCATCCACCCGCAACGGCAGCGGCACCAGCGCGGGGTGTTCCAGGCGCGCGGCCACGGCGTGGGCGAAGAGGTCGCCGGCGGCGAGACCGCGGCGCTCGCGCCAGACGGGATCCTCCGGCATCGACCGTGCCGCATCCCAGAGCGCGACAGCGGTCTCGAACGCCGCCAGCGCCGAATCAGGATGCCCGACCGCGAGCTGCGCCCGACCCAAAGCGGTGATCAGCGGCAGACGCAACGGTTCGGCGCCGACGCTCGACTCGGCGGCCGCCGGCTGTCGCAGGATCGCCAGCGCCTCGGCCGGCCGGCCGAGCGCCAGCAGGTACCGGCCGCGCGCGGCGGCGACCTGCAACTCCAACATCCGCGCGCCCGGACCGGCGGTGGCCGCAACGTCCAGCACGGCCAGCGCGTCGGCGGTGCTGTCGCGGGCGGCAAGCGCGCGCGCCAGACGCAAACGAACCTCGGTCTCGGTCATCGCCGACGGGCCGGTCGAGCGGGCCAGAACGGCTCGGCATTGCGCTGCGGCGGCGGCCGGTCGCTCCATTTCGATCAGCACGTCGGCGAGCTGGCAGACAGCCAGGATCTCGAGGTCGGCCAGGCCGTATCGGCGACTCGCGGCGATCACCGAGTCCAGCGCCGCGGCCGCGGCCTC
>CAZJMO010000050.1:0-3816 GCA_964547085.1 uncultured Fibrobacteraceae bacterium
AGCGACCGCATCCTGCGCAAGCTGGAGGCCATGATGATCGTCATGGACAAGGGCGACGCCTTCATCGTATCGGGCAACGGCGACGTCATCGACAGCGACGACGATGTCGCGGCGATCGGCTCGGGCGGCCCGTACGCGATGGCCGCCGCGCGGGCCCTGCTCGACAACACCGACCTGGGCGCCGAGGACATCGTCCGCAAATCGCTCGAGATCGCCGGGGACATCTGCATCTACACCAACCGGCACATCACCGTCCTGAACCTGGACGAGGGAGACGAATAGATGGAGATCCGCCAGATCACCGCCGACGCCCAGCTCAACTGCCGGGAGATCGTCGAACTCCTCGACCGCAACATCATCGGCCAGACCGAAGCCAAGCGCGCGGTCGCGATCGCGCTGCGTAACCGCTGGCGCCGCATGCGCCTGCCCGAAGCCGTGCGCAACGAGGTCGTGCCCAACAACATCGTGCTGATCGGCCCCACGGGGGTCGGCAAGACCGAGATCGCCCGCCGTCTGGCGCAGATCGGCGAGCTGCCGTTCCTGAAGGTCGAGGCCACCAAGTTCACGGAGAAAGGATACGTCGGTCGCGACGTCGACTCGATGGTCCGCGACCTCGTCGAGAACGCGATCGCGCTGGTGCGCACCCGCAAGGAGGCAGGCGTCAAGGAGGACATCGACCGCGCCGTCGAGGAGCGCTTGATCGACCTGCTCTTCCCGGCGCTCAAGGGCGACGACGACCCCGCGCGCCGGGAACGCTGGGAGCGCAGCCGCGACAAGATCCGCGAGCAGCTCCGTTCCGGCGTCCTCGACGACCGCAACGTGACCCTGCGCACCGAGCAGTCCAAGGTCCAGGTGGCGAACATCTTCTCCTCGGCCGGCATGGACGTCGACCCGGGTTTCGAGGAGAGCCTCAAGAGCATGTTCCCCAAGAAGACCGTGGAGAAGGAGCTGTCGGTCCATCAGGCCCGCAAGATCATCCACGAGGAGGAGGCCAGCCGCCGCCTCGACACCGCGCGCCTCGAGCAGGAAGCGCTCGACCTGGCCGAGCAGGGCGGCATCATCTTCATCGACGAGATCGACAAGATCGCCGGCAAGGGCGGCGGCGGCAGCGGTCCGGACGTCAGCCGCGAGGGCGTCCAGCGCGACCTGCTGCCCATCGTCGAGGGCACCACCGTCAGCACCAAGCACGGCATGGTCAAGACCGACCACATCCTCTTCATCGCGGCCGGCGCCTTCCACATGTCCAAGCCCAGCGACCTGATCCCGGAGCTGCAGGGCCGGTTCCCGGTGCGCGTGGAGCTGTCGAGCCTCACCGAGGAGGACTTCGTCAAGATCCTGCGCGACACCGACAGCTCGTTGCTGAAACAGTACCAGGCGATCCTCGACGTCGATCAGTGCCAGCTCACGTTCACCGACGACAGCGTCCTGGAGATGGCGCGCATCGCCGCCGAGCTGAACAAGCGCCTCGAGAACATCGGCGCCCGGCGCCTCCAGACCATCCTGGCGCAGCTTCTGGACGAACTGCTCTTCGAGGTCCCGCAGGCCAAGACGGGGCCGTTCGAGGTGACCTCGGACTTCGTCCGCGAGCGGCTCGAGGCGATCATCCAGGACGAGGATCTGACGCGGTATATCCTGTGACCGGGAGCGGGGTGGAAATCCCGTTCCCAGGTGCTATCTTGATCCTGATTCCCGGCCGCCGATCGCTGCGGCCACGCTTCATTAACCGACCGGCTGCCTGGACCCCAAAGCGGTCTTGCGACGGCCCGAGGAGCCCGGAATGACTCCCAGCAAGAAGGATTTCCTGCGGATCACCGACTTCGGTATCGACGAGTTGCGCCACATCCTGACGCTGGCCCGTGAGCAGAAGCCGCTGGCGCGCAACCACGAACTGCCTCACAGCCATCAGAACCGTCAGCTGGCCTGCGTGTTCGCCAAGCCGAGCCTGCGGACCCGCGTCAGCTTCGAGATGGCCATCCGCCAGCTCGGCGGCGGCTCCATGTTCATCACGGACAAGGAGATCGGCATGGGCACGCGCGAGTCCGTCAAGGACGTCGCCAAGGTCCTCAGCCGTTTCGTCGACGGCATCATGATCCGCTGGTTCGACCAGGGCGAGGTCGACGAACTGGCCGAGCACGCCTCCGTCCCGGTCATCAACGGTCTGACCGACCTGCTGCACCCGTGCCAGGTGATGGCCGACATCATGACCGTCGAGGAGCACCTGGGCACCATCGACAACAAGAACCTGGTGATGGTCGGCGACGGGAACAACCTGGCCAACAGCTGGCTCAACGCCGCCAGCGTCTTCCCGTTCAACTTCACGCTGGCCTGCCCCGAGGGCTACGAGCCGAACGAGAAGATCCTGGCCGAGGCCGAGAAGAACGGCGCCAGCTTCTGCATCACCAACGACCCGGTCGAGGCCGTCGAGGGCGCGCACGTGATCTACAGCGACGCCTTCTACAGCATGGGCCAGGAGGAAGAGGCCATCAAGCGTCGCAAGGACTTCGCGCCGTTCCGCCTGACGTCCGAGCTGCTGGCCGGAGCCGACGAGAAGCACATCGTCCTGCACTGCCTGCCCGCGCACCGCGGCGAGGAGATCACCGACGAGGTGATGGACGGACCGCACAGCGTGGTCTACGATGAGGCCGAGAATCGCATGCACGCCCAGCGTGCGATCCTGGCGCACTTCATCAAGTAGGGGAGACCACCCTGCAGACGCGCGAACACAACACGACGTGCCGCGCGCGGCGCATCATGAGCGGGGCCTGGCTTTTGAGCTTGGCCCTGCTCCACGCGTGCGCCAATCCGATGAACCCGCCGGGCGGGCCGCGCGACGAGACCGAACCCTGGCTCGCCGCCGCCCTTCCCGAGAGCGCGATGGTCGGTGTCGGCCCGATCCGGGACCTCCGTTTCGCGTTCAGCGAGAAGATGGACCGCATCGACGCGTACCGTTGGCTCAACGTCTATCCCAAGCGGACCATCGACGATACGGGATGGAAAGGTGCGCGCGTCGCGACCGTCCGTCTGGACGCGCCGCTGCCGCCGGACACGGTGGTCGTGGTCGAATTGCTGCCCGGCATGAAGGACATGCACGGCGTGCCCCAGCCGCGAGGTCGGACGTTCCCGTTCGCGACGGGCGACACGCTCTACGACGGCGAGATCTCCGGCTCGCTCGTGATCGAGGACCAGCCGCTCGGCGGCGCGGTCGTGGAGATCTATGCCGACGGCCCGGACACGCTGGAGATGATCCAGCGTCCGGTGCTGCGCCGCGCGGTCGCTGATTCGGCCGGGTTCTGGCGCCTGCCGTGGCTGCCTGCGGACGGACACGGCTGGCTGCTGCGCGCCTACGACGACCGCAACGGCGATCGCCGCGCGGGCGACAACGAGGCGCAGCGCATCTGGCCCGACACGTTGCGCCTTGTGCCCGACGCGCGCGTCCTCGATGCGGGCCTCCGCGTGCTCTACAAGCCGGACACGCCGGGCGAGTTGACCGGTCGCCTCGTGGATCGGCCCGCGATCGCGGGCGACGTGATGGCGTTCCTCTTGAAGATCGCCGACGACGACACCGGGCTGGTGATCGAGCCGCAGATGACGACGGCGACCTTGGCGCAGGCGGTCCCCGACACCGGCGACTTCGCGCTCGCCAAGGCCGGCCCGGGGGCGTTGCGCGCCGTGTTCTTCGTCGATGTCGACGGCGACAGTCTGCTTTCGGTGGTGCCGACCGATGTCGACACGCTCTGGAATCTGGAGCCGTGGGCGCCGACGGGCTGATCATCATCGGCGCGGACGCGGACGCCGACATCCGCACGACTGACTACA
>CAZJMO010000050.1:3826-9403 GCA_964547085.1 uncultured Fibrobacteraceae bacterium
GCCGTGGGCGCTGGTCGATCACCTCGATGTCGAACCGGGACTCGCGGCGGCCATCCCGGCGCCGGTCTGGCCCGACACCCTGACGCCCTGGACGGCGCCCGCGCCGGCGGACACGCTTTCGGCGGCCGCCGACACATTGATCGCCCCCGCGGACGATCCGCTCACCGCGCCAGCCGACTCGGTCGACGTGGCGCCGGAGGAATAGAATGGCCTTGCCCTTCACGAAGATGCACGGCGCCGGCAACGACTTCGTGATGCTCGACGCGCGCGACCTGGCCGGCCGGCCGGCCCTGGACAAGGTGCGCATCGCCGCGCTTTGCCACCGCCGCAAGGGCGTGGGCGCCGACGGGCTGATCATCGTCGGCGCGGACGCGGACGCCGACATCCGCATGACTTACTACAACGCCGACGGCGGCGAGGCCGAGATGTGCGGCAACGGCGCGCGCTGCACCGTCGCGTTCGCGCATCGGCGCGGCCTGGTCGGTTCGCGGTGCACGGTCGCCACGGTCGCAGGCACGCTGACCGGCGTGGTCCACGGCCCGGCCGACATCGAGGTCGGGTTGCCGCCGTACGGTGATCTGGAACTCGACGTGCCGGTGTCCGGCTCGCCGTTCCCGGCGCACCACACCTGCAACACCGGTGTGCCGCACCTGATCGTGCCGGTAGACGACGTCGATACGGTCGATGTCGACCCGTACGGACGGATGCTGCGCTTCCACGAACGTTTCGCGCCGGCCGGCGTCAACGTCGACTGGATCAGCCGCGGCGACGACGGCCTCTGGCATCTGCGCACCTACGAACGCGGGGTGGAGGCCGAGACACTCGCGTGCGGCACCGGGGCCTCGGCCGCGGCGGCGGTGCTGGTCTGCCTGGCGCTGGCGGTGTCGCCGGTGGCCATTCTGACGCGGGGCGGCGATCATTTGACCATCGGCGTGAACCAGACCGACCGGCAACTCCAGTTGCGTGGTCCGGCCGTCATCGCTTTCGAGGGAGGGGTGCTCGGTGAAGACTGACAAATGGATGATGCGTGAGGGTGTCTACACGGCGCTGGTGACTCCGTTCACGGCCGACGGCAGGATCGATCGCAGCGCCTGGGAGACGCTGGTGCGGCGGCAGGTCAAGGCCGGCGTCGCGGGCGTCGTCCCGGTCGGGTGTACGGGCGAAGCCGCGGTGCTCGACCGCCGCGAACGGGAGTACCTGGTCCGCAGCGCGGTCGAGATCTGCGCCGGAACGTGCCTCGTCGTCGCCGGCAGCGGCTCGAACAGCACCGAGGCGACGATCGGTATGACGCGCGACGTGAAGGAGTGGGGCGCCGATGTCGCCATGTTGATCACGCCGTACTACAACAAGCCGCAACAGCACGGACTGGTGGCGCATTACCGCACCGTCGCGCGCGCGGTCGACATCCCGATGATGCTCTACAACGTCCCCGGGCGGACCGCGTGCAACCTCCTGCCCGAGACCGCCACCGAACTGTCGGCCGAGGTCAACATCGTCGCGTTGAAGGAGGCCAGCGGAATTCTCGACCAGATCGAACGCGCCATCGCGAACACCGGGCTGCAGGTCTTCTCCGGCGACGACGGCCTGAACTTCCAGATCTTCGGCGCCGGCGCGCGCGGCACAGTCAGCGTCGTCAGCAATCTGCTGCCCGGCAGCATGGTGCGCTTCTGGACCGCCTGGAGCCAGGGTGACATCGCAACGGCCTGGAAGCTGAGCCGCCTGCTCGACTCGACCGCGCGGGCGTGCTTCGTCGAGACCAGCCCGGCGCCCGTCAAGGAACTGCTCTCGCTGGCGGGTCTCTGCCGCCGCGAGCCGCGCCTGCCGCTGATGCCCGTGACCGAGGACAGCGTCAAGTACCTGGTCCAGTTCTACGAGTCGGTCCTTGCCGACCTGATGCAGCGCGACCTCGAGGTGCGCGGATGATCCCGGTCACCGTCCACGGTGCCGAGGGACGCATGGGACGGCTGGTCGTCGAAGTGGTCGACGCGGCGCCCGATTGCGAACTCGTCGGCCTGATCTCCGAGCCCGGCCGACACGCGGACCCGGGAACGGTGCATCCGACCGTGCCGGTGGTCGGGCAGGATCGACTCGCGACCGTGCATCCGGTCGGCGGCGTGATCGTCGATTTCAGCCTGGCGCCGGCGCTCGACGGTCTGCTGGCGCAGGCCCGTGCGGTTCGGGCGCCGCTGGTGATCGGTACGACCGGATTCACCGGCCCGCAGATGGACGCGCTCCGGGACTACGCGACGGAGAACTGCGTCGTCCACGCGGCGAACTTCTCGGTCGGGATCCCGGCGCTCCAGATGGTCCTGCGGCTCCTGGCGCGGACGTTGCCGGCCGGCTTCGACGCCGAGCAGGTCGAGACGCATCACCACACGAAGAAGGATCGGCCCAGCGGGACGGCCCGACATCTTGCCGAGGTATGGCGGCAGGAGCGGGGCGGCGACGCACCGCCGACGCATTCGCAGCGCATCGGCGGAATCGTCGGCGAACACACCTGGACGATCGGCGACGCCGAGGAGACGCTCGTGGTGTCGCATCGAGCCCAGTCCCGCCGGGCGTTCCTGCGCGGCGTCCTGCCTGCGGTCCGGTTCGCGCACAGGTCCGGGGCCGGTTATCACGGTCTCCAGGACGTGCTTCAGGATCTTGCTGCGAAGTCGTGATTGTCCCGGCCGAAAACCTCGCCGCAGGGCCGCGATCATCTTCTGGTCGCTGCGGGATCGCGCCGCCGGAAGGCACAAAGAGGGTGCGTCCCGAAGGACGCACCCGAAGATCCGGAATCGAAGCGGACTACTTGACCGCCAGAGCCGCCAGGCGGCTCTTCATACGGCTGGCGCGCTTGCGGGGAATGATCCCCTTGCGAGCCATGACATCCACTGTCGAGTACATTTCCGACAGCTGCTCCGCGCGCGCCTCGACGCCGGTGGAGGGGCTGCGGAACGTCTTCACCTGGGAGCGCATGGCCGCCTTGTTGTCGCGGTTCGATTCGCGACGCTTCAAGCTCGTGACCAGCCGCTTCTTGCAACTCTTGTGATGGGGCAAGACCTTTACCTCCAAAAGATTTTCACGGACCGCAGAAATTAAACGGGTCAGGGAACGATGTCAAGCCGCCAAGACGACAACAACACCGCCGAGCCCGCAGTCGGCCCGGATCCCACGGCGCATCTGGCAGCCAAGCTTCGCCTGCTGCCGGCCGCGCCGGGCGTCTACCTGCATAAGGACAAGCAGGGCAAGGTTCTCTACGTTGGCAAGGCAAAACGTCTGAAAGACCGTGTTCGTTCGTATTTCCAGGACAGCGACGACCGCGATCCGAAGACCCGGGCGCTGGTCCGGCACATCGTCGATTTCGACTACATCGCGACCGATACCGAGACCGACGCGCTGGTGCTCGAAAACCAGCTCATCAAGGAATACAAGCCCCGCTACAACATCCGGCTCAAGGACGACAAGCAGTACCCGTACCTGCGGATCAGCCAGGGGGAGGCTTTCCCGCGGATCACCGTCGTTCGCCGGATTCGGCGCGACCACGCCCGTTACTTCGGCCCCTACACCGACGTGCGCGCCATGCGCGAGACGTTGAAGTTCGCCGCGGGGTTCTTCCAGGTCCGGACCTGCGGCCTCGACCTGCCCGACGCGACCGTGGACCGACCGTGCCTCGACTACCAGATCGGACGCTGCACCGCGCCCTGCGTCGACCACGTCGACAGCGACCGGTACGAACGGCAGGTCGGGCAGCTGATCGCCTTCCTGGAGGGTCGCGACGCCTCGGTGGTGGCCGAACTCGGAACGCAGATGGAAGCCCTCGCGACCGACCTCCGCTTCGAGGACGCCGCGCGCCTGCGGGACCGCATCCACCGTCTCGAGACCACCGTCTCCTACGGACGTAACCTGTCCGGCCTGGATCGCGACACCGATGTCTGCGGAGTCGTCCGCGACGGCGAGGAAGCCTGCGGCGTGGTCCTGCGCGTGCGCGGCGGCCGCATCCTGACCACGCACCATTTCCTCATGCGCGACCGCTGGGAACAGGAAGCGGACGTCTTCCAGGCGCAACTCCTGCGCGAGTACTACCCGCGAGCCGGCGACATCCCGCCGGTCGTCCTGCTGAGCCACGCCCTGGAGGATCTCGACACCTGGCGCGACTGGCTCGCGCGTTTGCGCGGCGCCGGGGTCCGGCTGCACGTCCCCAGGCGCGGCACCAAGCGTGAGGCCGTCGAGATGGCGCAGAAGAACGCCGCCTTCAAGCTCGGCGAACACGTCCTGCGCGACACGCTCCACAGCCGACGCGGCATCGACCCCGGCGACGTCCAGCTCCAGGAAGCGCTCGGTCTCCACAAGGTCCCAGAGACGATCGAGTGCTTCGACATCTCGAACTTCCAGGGGCAGGAGACGGTCGCCTCGCTCGTGTTGTTCAAGGGCGGCGAGCCGCTGAAGGCGCGGTACCGCCGCTTCCGCAGGCAGATCGGCGAGGGCGTCGACGACTTCGCCAGCATGGAAGAGGTCCTCGACCGCTACTACGGCAAGCTCGCCGCAAAACAGGGGCGTCCCGCCGATCTGGTCGTCGTCGACGGCGGCATCGGGCAGCTCGGCCGAGCGCGCACCGTGCTGGCGCGCCACGGATTCGCCGACACCGACCTGATCGGTCTTGCGAAACGCGAGGAGACCATCGTACGCGAGCAGGGCGAACTGAAGCTGCCGCGCAAGAGCGAGGCGCTGAAGCTGTTGCAGCGCGTGCGCGACGAGGCCCATCGCTTTGCGATCACGTATCACCGCCTCCTGCGCGACGAACGGACCACCGCCAGCGAACTGGACCTGATCCCGGGGATCGGGCGCGTCAAGAAGCGCTCGCTGCTCCACCATTTCGGCTCGGTCGTGAAGATCCGGGAGGCGACAGGCAAGGAGCTGGGGGAGGTCCGGGGCCTCGGGCGTCACGACATCGCCGGCATCCTGGCGTTCTTCGAGGACGCGCAGAAGCGGGGTCGCGATGAATGACCGCGCCGACACGTGGGATATCGCTGTGGACGGATTCCTCGGCCACCTCGCGGCCGAGCGCGGTCTTGCCGTCTCGACGATCGACGCCTATCACCGGGACCTGCAACGCCTTCGACGCTGGGCGACCGGCGCCGGACACGACGATCCCGGCGGGCTGACCGCCCAGGATCTCCGCGAATTCGTGATCGAGAGCGCCAAGACCCTCTCGCCGTCGCACAGGTCGAGCGGCTGCTCGAGGCCGCCGCCGGCGCCGAACCCAGGCAGCTGCGCGACCGCGCCATCCTCGAGGTGCTCTACGGCTGCGGCCTGCGCGTCAGCGAACTCTGCGGTCTGGACCGGCTGGACGTCGATCGACGCGACGCGACGCTGCGGGTCCGCGGCAAGGGCAGCAAGACCCGCCTCCTGCCGATCGGACAGCCGGCGCTCGCGGCCGTCGAGGCGTGGCTCGACCGCGGCCGACCGCAGCTTCTCGGTCGACGCACGGACGCCGCGGTGTTCCTCAACGCCCGCGGCGGCCGCCTGAGCCGCGTGTCGGTCTGGAGCTTGATCAAGCGCTGCGCCACCGAGGCCGGACTGACCGGAAAGATC
>CAZJMO010000050.1:9413-12773 GCA_964547085.1 uncultured Fibrobacteraceae bacterium
ATAGCACCTCTTGCGTCAAGTCCTGGGCAAGATCCTGATCAAGCGTTGCGCGGTCGAGGCCGGCCTGGCGGGACAGATCTCGCCGCACACCCTGCGCCACAGCTACGCCACCCATCTGCTCGAGGGCGGGTGCGACCTGCGAATCGTCCAGGAACTGCTCGGCCACGCCGACATATCCACGACCGAGATCTACACGCACGTCGACCGCCGCTTCCTCTGGGAAGCCTACCGCGGCGCGCACCCGCGCGCCCGGGGTCGTCGGCACGGCTGAGCCCGTCCGGTTGGACCTTTGACAGACCCCTCTGCCGGTGGTAATTTCGACCTTCATCCCGCGCGGCGCCCGTCGTCGCGGCCGCGAATCCGCATAGACGAGGTAACCCATTGGCTGAAAAGAAGATCATCCTCAGCGGCATGCGCCCCACCGGCCAGCTGCACTGGGGTAACTACACCGGCGCCCTGGAGAACTGGCTCCGGCTGCAGGACGAATACAGCTGTTTCTTCATGGTCGCGGACTGGCACGTCCTGACGACCGCCCTCGACCGTGCCGACGAGATTCCCGGCAACTCCCGCGAGATGATCCTCGACTGGCTGGCGGCCGGTCTCGACCCCGAACGTTCCGTGATCTTCGTGCAGTCGCAGATCAAGGAGCACGCGGAACTGTTCCTGCTCATGTCGATGCACATCAGCATGGGCCGCCTCGAGCGGAACCCGACGTTCAAGGAACAGGTCAAGGATCTCGATCTGAAGGGCGAGATCAGCTTCGGCCACCTGGGCTACCCGGTGTTGATGGCCGCCGACATCCTCGTCTACCGCGCCAACGTCGTTCCCGTGGGAGAGGACCAGGTGCCGCACCTGGAACTGGCCCGCGAGATGGCCCGCCGGTTCAACCACCACTTCAGCCCGATCTTCCCCGTACCGGAAGCGCTGTTGACCAAGTTCGCCCGCTTCCCCGGCACCGACGGCAAACGCATGAGCAAGTCCCTCGGCAACACGATCGAGTTGTCGGCCTCCCCGGAGGAGATCAAGAAGAAGCTCATGCCGGCGTTCACCGACCCCGCTCGACAGCGCCGCACCGATCCGGGCGATCCCGACATCTGCGCGGTCTACACGTGGTACCAGAAGTTCATGCCCGAAGCCGCCGAGGAGACCGCGACCGAGTGCCGGTCCGCCGCCCGCGGATGCGTGGACTGCAAGAAGAAGCTGCTTGCAGGCGTGGTCGAACACTTCGCCCCGCTGCGTGAACGGCGCGAGTTCTACGTCGCCAACCCCAAGGTCGTTGACGAGATCATACACGACGGTTGCGCCCGCGCCCGCACCGCGGCCCAGGACACCATGGCCCGCGTTCGCGACGCCATGAACGTCGGTTGAACCCGAGTGGAGAGGGACCTCCCGTGATCCGACCTCGCGACGACATGCCCGAAGCCGCCGCTGCCGTCGAGGCGGTCGAGCCCGCCGGCTGGGACATCGAGACCCTGCCGCCCGAACTGGACTATTTCCGGCGCAGCGAGGCCTATCAGGTCGAGCTGTCGGGCTTCCAGGGGCCGATGGACCTGCTGCTCTATCTCATCCAGAAGGACGAGATCGACGTCTACGACATCCCGATCAGCCGCATCACCGCGCAGTTCATCAAGCACATCGAGATCATGCAGATCGTCGCACTGGACCAGGCGGGCGAGTTCATGGCCATGGCCGCGACGCTGATGGTCATCAAGATGAAGATGCTGATGCCGCGCCGCGTCGACGGCGAAGAGGAGCCGGAGGAGGAGGATCCGCGGGCCGAACTGGTGCGCCGCCTCCTCGAGTACAAGCGCTTCAAGGAGGCCGCGCGGCAACTCCGGGAATGTGAGACCGAACGCGCGCAGTACCACGTCCGCAAGGTCCGTTACCCGTTCACCGACCAGCTCGACCTCGAGCCGCAGCTGCGGATCGAGATGTACGACTTGCTTTCGGCGCTCACCGGTATCATGGATCGGGTCCAGGCGGCGCCGATCCACCAGATCGAGCGCGAGCCGTTCACGGTCGAGGAGAAGATCGATCTGATCCTGGGATCGGTCCGCGCCCGCGAGACGGTGCGCTTCGAGGAGTGCTTCGAGAACGACGCGATCAAGATGGAGGTCATCGTCACCTTCATCGCCATTCTCGAGCTGGTCAAGCGGGGCATGCTGGCGGTGTTCCAGACCGAACCGCTGGGTCCGCTGTGGCTGAAGGAGAAGGCGGCCGAGGCCGTCGAAAGCGAGGTCGAGTCTTGAAGCGTGAACTCGAGGCCCTGCTCTTCGCTGCGGACAGTCCGCTGTCCGTCTCGCGCCTGAAGAAGATCTTCCCGGAGGCGAGCACGGCGGACCTGAAGAACGCGGTCCAGGAACTGGAGTCGGAGTACACCGATGCCGGACACGCCTTCACCGTCGTCGAATTCGGCGGCGGGTTCCAGATCGCGACGCGGCCGGAGTTCGCGCCGCTGATCGAGAAGCTGCTGAAGACGCGGAAGTACGCCAGGCTGTCGCGCGCCGGGCTCGAGGTGCTGGCGATCATCGCCTACCGGCAGCCCATCACGCGCATGGAGATCGACGAGATCCGCGGCGTGCAGTCGAGCGGCGCGTTGGCGACGCTGCAGGAGCGGAACCTCCTGACGGTCGTCGGTCGCAGCGAGGCCGTGGGACACCCGTTGCTGTACGGCACGACGCGGGATTTCCTGAGCCATCTCGGCCTGAAGGGTCTGTCGCAGTTGCCGGATCTGCCGACGCTCGAGGACGTGGTGGAGAATCGCGAGGACCTGCGGGCGTTCGCCAGCCAGTTCGGCGAGGATCTCACGGACGAGGATCTCGAACGGCTGCGCGCGCCGGAGCCCGAAGCCGGAACAGAACCTGAGAGCGAGACGGAGACCGGCCCGAGGACCGAGGACGAACCGCGGATCGCACCCGACGGGGTCGACGACCCGCAACCGGCGGAAGCGGAGAACGATGACGCCCTCGAAACCGACCAATCCTGAAGAAGGCGTTCGCCTCAACCGATTCCTCGCCCGGGCCGGTTTCGGCTCGCGGCGCGGCGTCGAGGAATTGATCCTCGCCGGACGGGTCTCCGTCGACGGCAAGAAGGTCACCGATCTGGGCCGGCGTGTCGATCCCGAGACCGACGTCGTGACCGTCGACGGGCAGCCTGCCCGGACGCCCATCGACGTACGCGTCTACGCGTTCCACAAACCCCTGAACGTGGTCAGCACCATGCGCGCGCAGGGCGACCTCGGCACGCTGCAGGAAGGCATGCTCGCCGACATGCTGTTGGTCGATGGCGATCCGCTGCAGGACGTGGGCATCCTGACCGACAAGCGCCGCCTGGCGATGGTCATGAAGGACGGCCGTATCC
>CAZJMO010000050.1:12783-13307 GCA_964547085.1 uncultured Fibrobacteraceae bacterium
CAGGTCGGGCTCGACGAGTTTCGCCGGCGCGGCTCGATTCCGGACCGCTTCAATCCCGTCGGGCGGCTCGACCAGGACAGCAGCGGCCTGTTGCTCTGGACCGACGATGGTGTCCTGGCGCAGGCCCTGATGCGTCCCGACAGCGCGGTGTGGAAGGCCTACGTCGTGACGCTGGCGCGGCGTCTGTCGCGCACGGCCGAGAAATCGCTCGCCGACGGTTCGCTCGAACTGGACGGTCGTCCGGTCCGCCGGTGCCGGCTCCATCGGGACCCCGACGGTGATCCGCGACGGTGGGTGTTCGAACTTCACGAGGGTCGCAAGCGCCAGATCGGCCGCATGGTCCCGGCCGTGGACAACCGGGAGGTCGCCCTCAAGCGCGTGGCGGGCGGTCCGCTGGATATTGATCCTAATTCGCCGGGCAATCAGGGCGACACCATGTTGGTGGCGGCGGATCGGGGGGGTCAGCACCTTACGGGTAGGCATTTGTTGGGCGGCGCGACGAGTACGTCGCTGGACTTTGGTAC
>CAZJMO010000051.1:0-9677 GCA_964547085.1 uncultured Fibrobacteraceae bacterium
GGTGTGTTCGATGAGACGGCGTTGCAGGCGGGCGGCGCCTTCGGCGCCAAGGGCGGGAATGAAGTGCGACTTGCTCCGGCCGACCCGGGGATACCGGGTCATGAGGATCAAGTGGTCAGGCATGGCAACCTCCATGTGTGTCGGTCGCCGCAACCGCGGCCCTGGCAAGTCACGGGTTTTGCGGCGAACGGCCTGCCTGGTCTCCGGCAGCGGTGCCTCGTCGCAAATCCAGATGTGGAGACTCTCTACTTAATCTGGTAACGATGATCCTGCTCTGCCGCAAGTCCCGGCTTGGCATCCTGGCGTTGTCGTGGCACGATGAGCGGCCAATCGTTTCGACCCTGGAGGCCTGTCATGTCCGACCTGTATCGCCGCGAGAACATCCTCGCCCTGCTCCACGAGTACACCTCGAGCGAGGCCCTGCGCCACCACGCCTACGCCGTCGAGGCCGCCATGCGCGCGGCCGCCGAGCGCACCGGCAACGACCCCGAACTCTGGGGCGCCGTCGGCCTCGTCCACGACTTCGACTACGAGCGCTACCCGACCATGGAGGACCACCCGTTCCGGGGCGGCGAGATCCTGCGCGACCGCGGCTACCCCGAGGATTTCGTGCACGACGTCATGGCCCACGCCGGCCACACCGGCCTCGCGCGTGAGAGCGACCGCGCGAAGTGGCTCTTCGCTGTCGACGAGTTGTGCGGGTTCTGCATGGCGTGCGCCATGGTGCAGCCGGACAAGAAGATCGCGCAGGTGAAGGTCAAGTCGGTGCGGAAGAAGCTGAAGAAGAAGGACTTCGCCGCCAAGGTGAATCGCGAGGAGATCGCCGAGGGCGCCGAGGCGCTGGGGTTGGAGGTGGATCAGATGATCGAGCACGTGCTGGGCGCGCTCGTGCCGGTGGCGGACGATCTGGGACTCTGATTCGACGGAAACGAAACCAGACGGGGAGGGCCGGAAGGCCCTCCCCGCTCGTTTGCCGGTCCGGAGAATCTAGTTGATCGGCGTCGTTTCGAGCGTGCGATCCACGTCGTTCCCTGCCCAGTGGGACGAGGTCGGACCCAGGTCGCTGTAGAACAGGTGGTTGGACCCGAACAGCAGGCTCTTGGCGTTGTAGCCCAGCATGTTCAGGTACGCGGTGACCTGGCTGGAGTGTTGGCCGGTCCAGCAGTAGACGATGATCTCGGAGCCGTCGGACGGCAGGTGGCCGAGCATCTGATCCCAGCCCATACTCTCGAACGGCGTGAACTGGTACGCGCCGGGGATGTGGCCGGGGACGCCGACGGAGCCCTGACCCAGGTAATCCAGTTCACCGAAGTAATTGACGATGAAGTAGTTCTCGAGGTTGTCCTGGATGCTCTCGAAGGTGACGGCCTGGAAGTCCGCCGCCAGCATGTCCGCGACACGGTCGGCGACCGTATCGCCCGCGGGGATCGGCGGGAAGTCGTACCACGCCATCTCGGGATTGTTGTCGGATTGCTCGATCGGCGTCAGCACGTCCCCGGAGCCGTCGGGGCTGTCAGGCGTTCCGGCGCCGAACGTCTGGCTGTCCCACGGGGCGGTCAGGTCCGCGTCCCAGCTGCACATTCCGTAGGTCATCCACTTCACGTTGTCGTAGCCCGACAGTTCCAGGGCGATCTTGGCGTGGCCGGCGCTCTGGCCGGTCTTGCAGACCACGGCGATCGGCTCGTCGGAGGGCCAGCCCTGTGCGGCGACGGCGGTCAGGACGTCGGGCAGCTGGACGTTGATCGCGCCGGGGATATGGCCGGTGTTGTAATCCGTGGCGCTACGGATGTCCAGCACCTGCCAGTTGTCGAGCTGCAACTCGAGGGAGCTGGCCGAGATTCCGCCCGGGCAGTCGTCCCTGTCGTTCAGGTAGGCGGCCATCTCGTCGGCGATGGTCTGGAACGTCGCCGACGGTGTGAAACCGCTGGCGAGGTCGTAGTCGTAAACGGCGTCGGTGTCCCAATCGTTGTCGTCGAGGTCCGAGTGGAACAGCTGGTTCGCGCCGAACTTCAGGCTGTACGCGTTGTAGCCCAGCATGTTGAGGAAGAAGGTGACCTGGCTGGAATGCTGGCCGGTCCAGCAGTAGACGATGATCTCGGTGCCGTCGGTGGGCAGCGTATCCAGCATCGCATCCAGGGCCAGACTCTGGCGCGGCGAGAACTGGTAGGCGCCGGGAATGTGGCCGGGGACGCCGACGGAGCCCTGGCCCAGATAGTCCAGCTCACCGAAGTAGTTGATGATGAAGTAGTTCTCGAGGTTGTCCAGAATCACGCTGAACGACTTGGCCTTGAAGCCGGCGGCCAGCGTGGCGCGGACTCGGCTTTCCAGGTTGCCGTCGAGGGATGGGAAGCCGACCTCGGTCAGCGAGGGGTTGTTGTTGGTCACCTCGAAGGTGCCCAGCTGATCGCCGACCTGGCTCGACCAGGAGTCGCACTGGATGCTGTTCCAGGCGGACATGCCGAACGAGAGCGTCTTGACGTTGTCGTAGCCGAGGAGTTCGAGAGCGATCTTGGCGTGCCCGGCGCTCTGGCCGGTGTAGCAGGTCACGCAGATCGGCTCGTCCATGGGCCAGCCCTGCGCGTCGACGACGTCGAGCAGCGTGGGCAGGGTCGCGTGGACCGCGCCGGGAATGTGGCCCGCCTGGAAGTCTTCCAGGTCGCGGACATCGATGACTTGCCAGGCCGCGAGTTCGGTCTCGAGCGTCGATGAGGACATGGTGCCGGGGCAGTCCGTGGAGTTCACATATTCGAGGGCTGCGGTCGCGACCGTCTCGAAGGAATCGACGGGTTGGGTCGGGTCGTCGTCGTCGGAGCAGCCCCAGAGCGCCGTGAGCGCCACCAGAAGCAGAATCAACCAGGTCTTGCGGTACAGCATCGTCTCTCCTTTTGCGGCCGGGAGGCCTGGTGCAAGTCGGCGTCGTGCCGACTCGTTGAAACGCGGCCGGGGTCACGTCGACCCCGGCCGCGATACCGTCAGTTCTTCTTTGCGGGAAAACTCTCCGGGATCACGATACCGGTGTTGGCGTCGTAGTCCGGCAGTGGCGTGGTGCCGTCCGCCTGGTAGAGGTCCGACTCGCGCAGGAGGAAGCCCCCCGGGCCGTCGGCCGACTGGTGACAGCTGTAGGCGCAGTTCTGGCCTTCGACCGCGGCGGTCTGGGGCGTGTTGCGCAGGATGTTGTGCGGGCTGGTGTACTGCCACGTGGTCTTGGAGGTGTAGTCCGGCAGGTCCAGACCCCAGTTCGCGAACGTGCCGGGATCGACCGGCGTGTGCCGCACCAGGGCGATGTCGTACTCGGTGCGATGGGGGCTCGGGTTGCGTGCGATCTTGAGCAGGGCCACGCTGGGATCGATGTCGTAGCCCTCGGGGCCGGCCACCATGTTGTGGCAGTTCGTGCAGTTCTTGTAGGGCTGCGAGTGGCACGTCTGGCACTGCATGTTGGGCATGTCGATCGCGGGGTCTGGGTGGCAGGCGTTGCAGGCGGCGCCGCTGTCGGTGTGGTGGACGTGGTGCATGTTGCCGCTGATGCCCGCGGTGTCGTGGCAATCCTCGCAGCGGGGCATGCCGGCCACCTCGTAGCGGTGCTCGTACTCGGTGCCGTCACCGTGGATCTCGTCCTTGGTGTGGCAGGCCTCGCACTTCATGCCTTCCTGGGAGCGGTGGACGTCCGGGACGTTGCCCTCGAGTTCGCCCTTGTAGTCGGTGCCGATGCGGCTGCCGTGGCAGGCGGTGCACTGCTCGTTTATGTCGGGCGTGGCCGAGAACTTGTGCGCGTAGTAGCGGCCGATCTTGGGGAAGCCGCCGCCCACGCTCGCGGGCCGCGAGATGTGGCACTGGCCGCACGTGGTGTGGCAACCGGCGCAACGCTGGTCGAAGAAGGTCTCGACGCCCTGGTTCTCGAACTCGCAGCCGCAGCGATCCTCGATCGCGGTCATGTAGCCGCGCTGCGTGGTGTGGAGGCTGTTGGACGTGGCGGTGACGGCTTCGGTGTGGCACTGGTCGCATGCCGACCGCGCGAAGCTCGCCTCGTGGCAGGCCGTGCAGCCTGATTCGCCGGGCGCGCTGGGGTCGGCGTGCATGCCGGTGTGCGCCTCGTCCATGGTCGCGAACGAGTTGTCGGCCGGACCGCCGTGGCAGTGCTGGCACGTCAGGGTATGAGGACTGGGGTTGTCGTCGCCCGCGTAGTCGGGGCCGTGGACGCTCTCCAGGAACTCCGCGCCGAAGGTGCCGGTGATGATGACCTTTTCCCAAGCTTCCAGCTCGGGGACTTCGCCGCCTCAGCCGTCTCCCTTGTGGGGAACGACCAGGGTCACCTCCTCGGTGCCGAGAGAGGCCTTGAGCTGTTCCTCGCTGCTGTGGCAGCCGAGGCAGGTCTTGTCCGTGGCGCCGCCGCCCGGATCGGCGATGTCGTTGGAGGTGTCGTTGTCGCACCCCCAGAGAATCGCCAGCACCAGGAGGGGCAGCACGACTAGGATGGAGCGCTGCGTCATGTGGTTCTCCCCGGTTCGGACGCCTTGCGTTCGCGAGACGCGTCCCTGTTGGAGGTCAGGCCGTTGGCGAAGATCGTGGAGGTGTTGGTGTAGATGTCGGCAGGCGTGTTGCGCGAGGGGAAGAGGGTTTCCCAGATGTCGAGGTTCAGGGCGCAGTCCATGACCATGCCGATGAAGCAGCGGCCGGTCAGGAAGGCCTCGATCTCGATGATCTCGCCCGACGCCATGCGCCGTTCGAATTCGCGCGTCAGGAACTCGATGTACGGCAGGCGGATCTCCTGGAAGAGAACCGTGGAGACGTCGCCGCTCTCGAGGGAATTGTTGAACATGAGCCGCATCAGGCCGGGGTCTTCGCGGGTGAGCGTCATGATGTGGCTGGAGACCGCGATCAAGGCGTCGCGGATGGTCCCCTTGCCGGCGCGCTCGGAGAGGTAGCCGGCGATGTCGTGCTCGGCGGCCTTGTGCCGGATGGCTTCTTCGTAGAGGTGGAGTTTGCTGTCGTAATGACGGTAGATGGCGGCTTCGGTGATGCCGCAGCCACGCGCGATTTTGCGGATGGACGTGCCCGCGTAGCCTCGCTCGGCGAAGAGCGCGGTGGCCCGGAGGAGGATCTGATTGCGTCGATTGCCGGTCGTCGTAGTGGCGGCCAAGGCGAATCCATCCCTCGGATGACGTCAGCGAACGTTTACCGACCCGAATGGTAGTCTATGTGAACCCCTTGTCAACATGTGTTTTATAAAAGACAACTGATTTGAATCGCATTTTCACCTTGATCAGGGGTCAAATCGTCGGGCCCCGCCGGAAGCGGGGCCCTGGAACCTACTGCAATAATGGAGATTAGAAGCGTCGGCTCACGGAGACGGCGTACAGGTCCTGGATGTAATCGTCCCAACGATTCTCGTCAAATTCATTGCGCCGGTAAGTGATGCTGGCTGTCAAATCGTCGGTGGCGCGCCAGCGCGCGCGCAGGAGGACGCGGTCGCGGTCGGCTTCCACGGCGGTCAGGCTGGCCGATTCCGACCCGGTGTCCTCGAAGGTGATGCCCTCGTACATGCCCTCGAGCTGCACCGCCGGCGTCAGCTGGAACACGGCGCCCGGGGTGAAACGCAAGGCGGTCCCGTCGTAGTCGTAGGCTGCGAAACCGGCGGCGGGGTCGGCGATGTCGGTGACCTCGTAGGTTTCCTGGCCGAGCGACACCATGCCGTAGACCGTCAGGCGGCCGGTGGCGATCCAGTTGGTGTTCAGGTAGAGGCGGTTGGCCTTGTAGGTGGTCTCGACCGCGTCCATCTCCGTGCGCTCGAAGCTCTGGTCGCGACCCTGGTAGCCCAGGTCGATCGGCAGGTTCGGGCGCGGCCGCATCTGCAATGCGACATCCCACGCGAGGCGGCTGCGTTCGTAGTCGCCGAAGACCGCGTGGAACTCGGTATCCTCGGTCGTGGCGTCGGTCTCCACGCTCTGCCACTTCAGGCCCAGCTTCAGCTTGACCTTGCGGTCGAGCCGGGTGCGGGCGCGGAAGGACAGTTCCTGGCGGTCGGTCTCCTGGTTCGTGGTCTGGATGTCGCCCTGGGCGGCCGAACCGATGAGCCCGTCCTCGGCGATGATCTCGTCGAGGTCGGTGCTGGTGTAGCGGTACTTCAGGCGCAGGCGCGTGCGCGGCAGGCTGCGGTTGTCGGCGACCAGCTGGTAGTCCATGCGGTCGGTCTGGCGATCGGATGCGTAGAGGATGCCGCCGGCCTCGTCGACCCGCATCTCGCTGTTGCGACCCTCGAAGCGCGCCGAGAGGCGCACGCCGGTGTCGCGGCCCACGCGCGTCAGGAACGCGAGCTGGCCGTAGCCGGTCTCGGTGTCGCCGTCGGTCACGCCCTCGCGGCCGTCGTACTGCTCGACGCCTTCCAGCTCGAGGCGGGCCAAGGCGCCGGCGGCCATCACGCGGGAGGTGGCGCCAACGTCGTAGCCGGCGGTCAGGCGGGCGCTGTAGAGCTTGCGCTCGTCGTCGTAGGCGTGGTTGTCGCCGTAGGCACGGGTGTCGTCCGCGCCGAGGTAGCCGAGTTCCAGCTCGGCGGCCACGGCGCCCCGGCGGTAGGCGCCGCCGACGGTGATCTCGTAGAGGTCGCTGTCGACATTCTGGAGCTGCGGCGGGGTGTCACCGCTGCCGCCGCGCAGGAGGCTGGTCTTGTTGCCCTCGCGGCGCATCTCGCGCACGCCGAGAGAGACGTCGAAGCCGTCGGCCAGGTGGAAGCCGACGTCGAGGACGCCGCGCCGCCACGCCAGGTGCGGGGTGGCGTCCAGGCCGGCGGGGGCCGGCGGCAGCGGGTAGAAGGCGTTGCGCATTTCGCCGTCGCGGTCGTAGTAGAGGTCGTGCGCGTTGTAGGTGAGCGCGGCGCGGTACATGCCCGGCGACGAGCTCCAGAGGCCGAAGTCGCCGGCCAGTCCGGAACTCTCGAGGTTGCCGAACAGACCGCGGGCGGTGAGCTGGTGGCCGCTTTCGGCCGTCCGGGTCCAGTGGAAGAGGCCGGAGCCGAAGCTGTCGCCCATGCGCGACGTGTGTTCGGCGGCCTTGGCCTCGTCGCCGAGCTCGTCGTTCAGCAACAGCGTGGCCGTGGCGTGGTTGTCCGTGCCGACCTCGTCTCCGGTCGGCGCCCAGACGCGCTGGGCCTGGGCCGGCAGGTCACCGGCCGCGGCGGTTGCGGCCATCGCCAGGACCACCAGCAGCGCGGTCGTCGTCGATCGTGCATTCATGACCATGCCTCCTTAGCGGTCCGTGAAGCTGGGGGAGACGTTGGACCCGTGGATCTCCCGGTGACAGTCGTAACAGCGCGCCTCGCCCGTCAGCAGACCGGCGTGCGCCTGGCCGCCCACGTTCCAGTTGTCCTCCGACCGGAAGCCGGTCTCGAAGTGGCACTGGAGGCAGAGTCCGTTGCCGTCCTGGGCGAGCATCTTCTGGTGCTGCGACCCGTGCGGGCGGTGGCAGTTGAGGCATTCCTCGCCGTCGACACCGGCGTGTTCGAAGACGAACGGGCCCGACATCTGGGCGTGGCAGCTCAGGCAGGTCTGGTTGAGGCCGTCGAACGAGGTCATGTCCATGCCGCGATGGTGGTCGTGGCAATCGGAGCAGGACATACCGCCCTCGAGCACCCGGTGGCGCGACGGCAGCCGGAACTGCGCGGCCACGGCGGGGTGGCATTGCAGGCAGAACTCGGTGCGGTTGCGGAAGTCGCCCGCCGGACGCGCGTCGGCGCCGAAGTGCGTCTGGTCTCCGTGGCAGTCGGCGCACGAGATTTCGGTTCCGGCGTGGGGACTGTCGGCGAAGTGCAGGTCCATGTCGGTGTGGCACTGGGTGCACATGGCCGCGCGGCCGGCGTCGCCCAGGCCGTGGAGTTGATCGAGGCCGAGGATCCAGCCGTCGCCGCCCTCGTCCACGTGCAGGCTGCCGGGACCGTGGCAGGCCTCGCAGGCGACCGCCTCGGGCCGGCCCGGAACGGCCAGGCCCAGCTCCCAGGCGTGGGGCGAATGGTTGCTTGTGTAGAATTCGCCGATGTCCTCGTGGCACATCGCGCATTCTTCGGATCCGACGTACTCGGCGTCTGCCGGGACATCGAATCTGTCGAGGTAGGTGCTGCCCTGCGCCGTCTGCCCCGCGAGCAGAACAACCAGGCAGCCGACCAGGCAGAAGAGACCCCGCATGAGAACCTCCAGGTGGATCGGACCCAAGATTGATGGCGCGCTGAAGCATAGACGAGAAACGGCGTTGACTACAAAGAGATAATTGATGGGAGTAGTGTTGGTTTACGCTGTGGGAGCGATCGAACCCGGATCGCCGACGCCGGCCTTGCGTCGATGATCGTCCCGCGAGATCTTCCTTACAGGTCCGTTTTCGCGCACCGGCGCACGTCCGGTCGCCACCAGCAAAGGAACCGTTCCCATGGACTGGACGAACAACAGGATCTGCACGTTGCTCGGCATCGCGCGCCCCGTGATCCAGGGCGGCATGGTCTACATGAGCGGCGCCAAGCTCGCCGCCGCCGTCAGCGAAGCCGGCGGTCTGGGCCTGCTCGGCTCCGGCAGCATGCGGCCCGACCTCTTCCGCGAGCAGGTCCGCAAGTGCCGGACGCTCACCGACAAGCCGTTCGGCGTGAACATCCCGTTGCTCTTTCCCCACAGCCGCGAGGTCCTGGAGATCGCGCTGGAGGAGGGCGTGCGCCTGTTCGTCACCAGCGCCGGCTCGCCCAAACGCGCCATCGGCGTGCTCAAGAAGAACGACTGCACGGTCCTGCACGTGGTCGCCAGCCCCGCGCTGGCGCGCAAGTGCCAGGATGCCGGCTGCGACGCGGTCATCTGCGAGGGCTTCGAGGCCGGCGGCCACAACGGTCGCGAGGAACTGACGACCCTGGTGCTGACGCCGCAGTGCGCGGCGGCCGTGGACATCCCGGTGATCGCCGCCGGCGGGATCGCCACCGGCGCGCAGTGGGCGGCATGCATGGCGCTGGGCGCCGAAGGCGTGCAGATCGGTTCGCGCTTCGCGATCACCCAAGAATCCAGCGGCCACGACGCCTTCAAGCAGCGCGTGGTCGACGCCGGCCCGGACGAGACCATGCTCATGCTCAAGAAGCACGTGCCGGCGCGCCTGCTGCGGAACGAGTTCGCCGAGCAGGTGGCCGAACTGGAGGCCCGCGGCGCGTCGCGCGACGAGCTGGTCGAGCTGCTGGGCGAGGGCCGCGCCCGCCGCGGCATGCTCGACGGCGATCTGGCCGAGGGCGAGCTGGAGATCGGCCAGGTCTCCGGCATGATCGACGACGTTCCCACCGTGGCCGAGGTCATGGCGCGGCTCGACGACGGCTACGCCGAGGCCGCCGCGAGGCTGGGTTAGCCGTGCCCGCGCCGGTGTCGGCAGCGGATCTGGCCCGGCAGCTGTCCGACCTCTGCGGTCGGCACGGCATCGATCTGGCCGGCGCCGCGGTCCTGGACGTCGCGCCGCACGCCGACCACTGGCGTCGTTGGCTCGACCGCGGCCTCGACGGGGATCTCGACTACCGCGTCCGCACGCGCGAGGAGCGCGCCGATCCGCGCGGCACTCTCACCCGCCCCCAGCACCAGAACGCGGCGCTGAAACGGGCTGGTGCCAACGGTTCGTAAAAACAAGATCCGAACCAGAAAGGGGAAGATGATCGCCAGCGGCATAGCCAACACCAG
>CAZJMO010000051.1:9687-11645 GCA_964547085.1 uncultured Fibrobacteraceae bacterium
GGCGCCGCCCGCGGACGCGCCCTGGCTGGGCGGCGTGGCCCGCTACGCCCACGGCCTGGATTATCACGACATCCTCCTGAAGGCCGTCCGCGGCGTGCTGCTCGGACTGCGCGCAGCGTGGCCGGACCTGGAGGCGCATCCCGCGGTGGACACCGGGCCGTACCTGGAACGGGCGTGGGCCGAGCGCGCGGGTCTGGGCTTCATCGGCAAGAACACCTGCCTGATCCATGCGACGCTGGGGTCGGGCCTGTTCCTGGCCGTGGCGCCCACCAACCTCGAGCTGACCGGTCTGGACGCCGCGCCGCGTCCGCTGTTCTCGGCCGTGCCGCGGCCGCCGGCGGCCCGACCGGACCTGGACCGTTGCGGGTCCTGCACGCGTTGCCTCGACGCCTGTCCCACCGGCGCGATCCTCGAGCCGCGCGTCCTCGACGCCGGCCGTTGCCTGAGCACCTGGACCATCGAGCGGCAGGGCCGCAGTCCCGCGGACGACCGCGCCCGCCAGGCCGACCATCCCTTCGGTCGCGACACCCGCCACGCCGCGTGCCCGTGGAACGGTCGGGCTTTCCGCGCGCGTACCGACCGCGCCGCCGCGCCGGCTGCGTACGAGCCGTTGCCCGCCCACGCGGAGATCGCGTTGCCCGACCTGCTGTCCGTGGATCCCGACACCTTCCGTGCCCGTTTCCGTCGCACGCCGCTGTGGCGCGCGCATCCCGAGGGATTGCGCCGCAACGCGCTGGTCGTGGCGGCCTGCACCGGTCGGACCGATTGTCTGGATGAGATCCGGCGCCTCGCGGTCGAGGATCCGGATCCGGAGGTTCGCGCGACGGCCGCCTGGGCCGCCGCCCGTCTGGAGGAACACCGATGATCGTGGAAGCCGCCCACTGGACCGCGCTGGACGATCGCCGCGTCGCGTGCCGCCTGTGTCCCAACCGCTGTCGCCTCGACGAGGGGCGCGACGGTCCCTGCGGCACGCGCGGCAACCGCGACGGCCGGATGGTGGCGCTGCAGTACGGCAAGGTCGTCGCCCTGGGCATGGACCCCATGGAGAAGAAGCCGCTCTACCACTTCCGGCCCGGCAGTCCCATCCTGTCGGTGGCCGCGCAGGGCTGCAACCTGCACTGCGCGTTCTGCCAGAACTGGCGCATCAGCCAGGAGGACGGCGGGGTGACCGAGGACCTGACGCCCGAGAACGTGGTCCGCATCGCGCGCGAACAGAAGTCGATCGGCGTGGCCTACACCTACAGCGAGCCGCTGGTCTGGTTCGAGTTCGTGCGCGACACCGCCCGGTTGGCGCGGCAGGCGGGACTGGTGAACGTCGTGGTCAGCAACGGCTTCCTCGAGCCCGAGCCGCTGGCGGAGCTGATCCCGCTGCTGGACGCCGCCAACATCGATCTGAAGAGCATGGACGACACGTTCTACCGCGAGGTCTGCGGCGCCCGGCTGCAGCCGGTGCTCGACACCATTGCGGCGCTCCACGCGTCGCCCGTGCACCTGGAGATCACCAACCTGGTGATCCCCGGCTACAACGACACCGACGTGCAGCTCACGGCGTTGCGCGACACGGTCGCCGATCTCTCGCCGGACATCCCGCTGCACCTGTCGGCGTACCGGCCGGAATGGCAGTTCGACGCCCCGGCCACGCCGCCCGGGACGCTCGAGCGCGCCGCTCGGCTCTGCAGCGAGCGTCTGCATCATGTGTTCGTGGGGAACGTGAACCTGCCGGAATGGAACGACACCCGCTGTCCCGACTGCGGCGCGACGGTCATCCGCCGCCTCGGTTATCGCACCGAGTGCCTGGTCGCCGAGCCGAAGTGCCCGCAATGCGGTCGCGAACTGCCGCTGGTTCTCTAGAGCCGCCGGACTAGGCGCCGGCGGCGGTGTCCGGACCGCCGGCCTGCCGACCGCGCGCGGTGGCCGAGTCCAGCGCCGCGATCAGGTCGCTGCGGCGGAACGGCTTG
>CAZJMO010000051.1:11655-13034 GCA_964547085.1 uncultured Fibrobacteraceae bacterium
CAGATCCTGCACCGAGTGCTCGGCGGTGAACCCGGAGGTCAGCACGATCCGGGCGTCGGGGTCGAGGCGCCGCATGGTATGGAAGCAATGCCGACCGCTCAGGCGCGGCATGACCATGTCCAGGAGCACGGCGTCCACGCGCGATTTCTCCCGCTCGAAGACCTCGATCCCGGCCTCGCCGTCCTCGGCGACCAGCACCTCGTAGCCGAGGTTCTCGAGCATCTCGCGGGCGATGCTGCGGATCGTCGCGTCGTCGTCCACCACCAGGATGCAGCCGTGGCGTGGCGTCGTGTCGGCGATCTGCTCCCGATACGTCGGGACCGCGGCGTGTTCGGTGACCGGCAGGTCCATCATGAACGTGGTTCCGCGCCCGACCTCGCTCTCGATCGACACCGCTCCCTGATGGTCCTTCACGCTGCCGTAGACCGCGGCCAGGCCCAGGCCGGTCCCCTTGCCGGCGGCCTTGGTCGTGAAGAACGGCTCGAAGATCCGGTCGCGGACATCGGCCGGAATGCCGATCCCGGTGTCGCGGACCGAGATGCGCAGGTACTTGCCCGGTTGCAACTCGGACCCGCTCTCGAGGCATTGCGCCAGGTCGAGGTCGACGTTCCGGGTGGTCACGGTGAGGACGCCGCCGTCGGGCATGGCGTCGCGGCCGTTGAGGCAGAGGTTCAGCAGCGCCTGCTGCATCTGGGTGGGGTCGCCGATCACGGTGGTGTGCCGGGCGGCGAGGTCGTGCTCGAGGGTGATGCCGTGGCCGAGCGTGTGGCGCACCAGATCGACGGTGTCCCGGACGACCTCGTGGGCGTCGATCGGCGTGGAGAGGATCTTGCCCTTGCGCGAGAAGTCCAGGAGCTTGCGGGTCAGGCCCGCGGCGCGTTCGCCGGCGTGCAGGATGCTCGAGGCGCAGTCCCGGAGGTCGGCGTCGTGTTCGAGACTCGACTGGAGCAGGTCGGCGTAGCCCATGATGCCGGTCAGCACGTTGTTGAAGTCGTGGGCGATGCCGCCGGCGAGCTGCCCGATGGACTCCATCTTCTGCGACTGCTTCAGCTGGTCCTCCAGATGGACCTGTTCGGTGACGTCGCGGAAGACGATGACCACGCCGCGCGTTTCGCCCTCGTGCGAGCGGATCGGGGCGCCGCTGTCGGCGATCAGGCGTTCGGTGCCGTCGCGGGCCACCAGCACCGTGCCGCGGGCGATGTCGAGCGGTTCGCCTTTGCGCAGGATGTCCGTGAACGAACACGGCATGCAGCTGCCGGGCGCCGGCGATTCGGGCGGCCGCAGCCGGAAGATCTCGGACAGGGGTCGACCGCAAAAACTTGTATTATATTTTCTTTTAATTATTGTGTTTTTGATAAGCGGTTTTATTATTTTCCTAT
>CAZJMO010000052.1:0-13008 GCA_964547085.1 uncultured Fibrobacteraceae bacterium
GCGGGATGCCCGCGCTACAAACGGGCGCCTTTTCCGATGGGAAACGTGCCGCCGCATCCGCTGCAGCGGCCGAAATGCAGGTCTATAAGGTGGCCGCAGTCGGGGCAGGTGTGCGCGAACAGCTGCTGGCGCAGGCGGCGCCGATTCCGACGCGGCAAGTGATCGACAACAAGGATCTGCAGAGCAGTCTGGAAGGCCGACTCGTGGAGAAGACGAACGCCGCCCCGCGTCCGGCCGCGCCGCGCTCGCGCGAGGCGTTCAGGCCCGCGAGCGGCGGGCTGAAGAACCGCGGCGGCCGCGCGCCCGCGGGGTCGGACCCCGTGGTGGCGGCGGCGGCGTCGAGCAGACGCGGCGGCGCGGTTACCGAGGCGCCTGGCACTCTCGGCGGCGGCGCCCTCGCCGGACGCACCCCGCGCGCGGGCAACTACGAAGCGCCGAAGGCGGCGCTGGCGCCCACCGGCGTGGCGCATGGCGGAGCCGGCATGGGCACGGGCGTCCTGGACGTCGGCGGCCCGACCGGTGCAACCGGCGGTCGTCAATCCGGCCGCAAGACGATTCTCGACTACGGCACCGGCTCCGGCGGCGGAGGCGGCGGCGGCCTGGTGGGCCGGCGCGGTCGATTGGCCGAGGCGGCGCCGTCGCGCGACATCGTGGCCGACGCCCGCGGTCGGCAGTCCGAGAAGCAGGCGACGGTGCAGGAGGTCGAGGCCGAGCTGAGCGGCGACAAGGGTGTCGGCATGACCATTTCCGGCCAGATCGCCGGCCGCAACATCCTGCAGAGCGGGCCCGCGGTCTACAGCGAGCGCGCGAAGCGGCAGGGCTGGGAAGGCGTGGTCGCCGTCCACTTCACCGTGCTGCCCGACGGCCGCGTCAAGGACAACGTCTTCTTCGAGCAGACGTCCAGGGCGCCGTCGAGCAGTGGGGCGTGATCACGATCGTCTTCCGGCTGAATTAGGCGAGGAGAGCCATGCGCACGTTTCTCATCATCATGCTCGTCGTGCTTCCGTGGACCGTCGGCGCGATTGCCCAGGAGCAGTCGTGGACCGAGAGCGGCGAGTCCGGCGCGGCCCTGCCCGAAATGGTCGTCGAAGCCGAGAACCAGGTGCGTCAGACCATCGAGAAGACGGCCTTCGCGTTCGACCTCGACGCCGCGATGGTGGACTCGTTCTACGCGGCGATGGACGAGAAGGCGCTGTCGGTGAGCCCGGTCTCCGGGTTGCAGCCGCATCTGAACAACCTGGAACCGTTGCGCAGCGAGCAGCCGCCGCACCCGTGGCTGGTGGAGATCCCCACGACCCCGGTCGCGACGTTCTACACGGGGAAGCCGGAAGGCCACAAGACCCACCGCTGGCAGCTGACGATCACGGATTTCCGCGGCAGCCCGTGCCGCAACTACGACGGCAAGGGCCGGCCTCCGGCGAAGGTGAGCTGGGACGGCCGCACCGACCAGGGCGAGATGCTCCGCGTCGGTTATCCCTACAGCTACGTCTTCACGACCACGGACAAGGGTACCAACACCTACAACTACGCCGGCGAGAGCTTCCGCCTGCCGGCCCTCGACTACCGCCGCGACGGCGACCGCGTGCTGGAGATCGCCGGCGGCGAGCTGTTCGCGCGACGGGAAAGTGATCTGACCGCTGCGGGCGAGGATTGGCTGGTGCGGACCGCCGATGAGATCCGGCGTCATCCCTACTCGCCGGTGCGGGTCGTGGTGACGGCCGAGACGACGGAACTCGAAACGCGTCGGGCGGAGGGCGTGGCCGCGCATCTGGCGGCGAGCATGGTTCTGCCGCGCGAGCAGGTCGAGACCGATGTCGTGCAGAAACCGGACCTGCGCGCGGAAATGGACGGCACCGTGGCCGTGGTGATCGAACACGCCGATTGACGGATTGGCAGAACATCGACGATTGTCGTTATTTCAAGATGGTTGTCGCCGGTCCCCCCGCGTCCCCCTGCGAGGCTGTCATGCTCGACGTGTCCCAGTTGAACGACCACTCGCGAGTCTTCGCGCAGCGGTTGTTCCGCGCTTTCCCTGAATGGCTTCGGTACGCCCGCTTCGATCCGTACGAGGAGTTCGAGAAGGAAGCGCTCCTGGTCGAGGTCCCCCGCCCGACCGGAGATGGTCGGAACGGTCTTTTCATCACGACCAGCGAGTGGGAGGTCTCCGTCGGGTTCGGGGAGAATTTCCACACGCGGTTCGGTGTCACGGGCGACGATCGGGAGGGCGATTTCCACCGTCGCGCCATCGAGTTCATCCGTGATTTCGTCGAGGAACGACTGGTGCTGGTCACGGCGTGGGAAGCCGACGAATGGCTCGGCGCCTGGACGGTCCGGGTCGAGGCGGGCAGTGTTCCCGACCAGGAGAAGGAAGACGGCGTGATGCTACGTTTCCGATCCTGGAGCGGCACCTGGGATCGCGACGTGCCGTGATCAACGCTGGTCTTCCCCCGCGGAGACGTTAATATGGTGCCGGACTCCGCGCCCGGTCCGTCCCGGGGCGGTATCGTCCGGGAGACCATGACCGATTTCGAGAACGCACTGATCATCGTCAATCCCGTCTCCGGCCACGGGTTCGCCCCGCGCTACGCCAAGCGCGTGGTCCGCGATCTCGAGCGCCGCAATCTGCGGGTCTGCCGCCGGGATTCCACGGGTGCCGACGATGTCATCACGTGGTCCCGCAACGCCGGCATGGAGGGCTTCGACGTGATCTGCGTCCTGGGCGGCGACGGCACGCTGCAGGACGCCGTGGTCGGACAGGTGCAGACGGAGTTGAAGGTGCCTCTGGCGCATATCTCCGGCGGCACCGCCAACGTGATCCCGATGACCCTGGCGTTGCCGTGGTTTCCGGGGCCGGCCGTCAGCGCGGTGTTCCAGGGCGAGGTCCGGTCCTTCGACGTGGGCTACCTGACGGGTCGCGATCGGTACTTCGTGCTCATGACCGCGGTCGGCTATCCGGCGAACATCATCAAGGACAGTTCGCGTCGGTTGAAGAACCTCTTCGGTTTCGGCACCTACGTGATCGCCGCGGTGAGCAATCTCTTCAGGAGGCAGAGCGCCTTCGTCACCGTGACGGCGGACGGCGTCCGACATCGGCGCAAGGCCAACACGGTCCTGGTCACGAACATCGGCCTGCTGCCGGAGATCAACCTGCGTGTGACGCCGGACACCGACCCGCACGACGGTCTCCTCGATGTCACCATGATCTCCAGCCGGTCGCTGTGGGACATCATCGCCATCCTCTTCCGCATGCTCACGTGGCGTAGCCCCAAGGTGGCGCGCATGAAGCATTTCAAGGCGAGAAAGGTGTCGATCACGGCGTATCCGCCGCTGCCGGTGCAGATCGACGGCGAGATGCTGGGCATGACGCCGGTGCAGGCGGAGGTGGTCCCGCATGCGGTGAAGCTGGTGGTGGGACCGCGGTACCAGACTAAGGTCGCTTGCGTCGACGGAAGATGAACTGGAGCGGACCGCCGCCGTCGTCCTCGTCCGTGGCGGTGACCTCTTCGGCGACGGGCGTTTTCGCAACAGGTGAAGGATCGGGCTGGAACACGGCGACCTCGTCGTCCAGTTCCGCCATGGTCCGGGCGACCAGATCCGGGTCCACATCGGCGGTTTCCGGCGCGTAGTCGGGGAGGCCGATCTCCCGCCATTGCCGGCGCCAGGCGATCTGGCGCAGGATGAGCGTGGCCTGGTCCTCGGCGTGGCGGCGGACCAGGTCGGTGCCGGCGCCGGAGCGCAACATCTCGAGCAGGTCGGTCAGGATCAATTCCGAACCGAGGCTCCGGTGCGCAAGGAACGCCTGGCCGGGGCTCCGACTCCACGATCCATGCAGCAACAGATCCGGGTCCTCGGGATGCGCGGTCATTTCCAGGCAGCTGTGGCCGTCGACGGTCAGGCGCAGCCACGGCCCGGGAGCGGCGCCGCTCAGGGCGCCGTCGTCGGGATCGATCCAGATGCGCACGCCGGGCGCCGCGACCTGGTCGGTGCTCCGCGCGAGGACCGTGACGCCCCGCTCGGATGCGGCGCTGGAGAGATCGGCGGCGATCTCGGCGAGCAGATCGGCCGAGGCGTCCACCAGCACGATGCGGCCGGCGCTCTCGAGAATGCTGCGCGCCCGGTCCAGGCCGGCCCGCCGGGATTCGAGAGGGCGCAGGGACTCGTCGGCGGCGGGGTGTCCGATCCGATCGAGGAGGGCGACGGCCTGTCGCTGACGGGCCTGGATTCGCGCCACCAGTTCGCCGGTGAAGTCTGCGGGACGCACCGGTGCGTAGAGCTTGGGACGCTTGCCGCCGGCGTGCACCGCGCCCCGCTTGACCATGGCCGCGAGGGTCTTGGTCATGTTCGCAGGGTCGCGACCCATGTCTTGGGCGAGTTTGTATGCCGATACCGGACCGTCGCCGCAATGTTCGAGCAACGCGACGTAGATGGAGGCCTCCGTGGCCGTCAATCCGAGATCCTTGAGGGCTGCAGCCAGTTCGCGATCCATGCCGACCTTCCTTGTTGTGAACGGACAACACCTCCAGCCTTGATTGTCGTCGCACGGATGTCAAGTGATAAGCGGTTCCAATTTGACGCGGAGCCGCCGCCGCTTATCATGGCGGCACTATGAATATCAGAAATGTCGCAATCATTGCCCATGTGGATCACGGAAAGACGACGCTGGTGGACCAGATCCTCCAGCAGTGCCAGGTCTTCCGTGAGGGCCAGCAAGTCCGCGAACGTTTCCTCGACTCGGGCGACCTCGAGCGCGAGCGGGGAATCACGATCACCAGCAAGAATTTTGCGGTCAGTTATCATGACACCCGCATCAACCTCATCGATACGCCGGGCCATGCCGACTTCGGTGGCGAGGTCGAGCGCGTGCTCAAGATGGCCGACGGCGTGCTGCTGCTGGTGGACGCTTTCGAGGGGCCGATGCCGCAGACGCGTTTCGTGCTGCAGAAGGCGCTGCAACTCGAGTTGACGCCGCTGGTGGTCATCAACAAGGTCGACCGGCCGGCGGCTCGTCCCGAGGAAGTCCTCGATGAGATCTTCGACCTCTTCGTCGATCTGGGCGCCAGCGACAAACAGCTCGATTTCCGCGGCGTCTACGCCTCCGGGCGCGACGGCTGGGCCATCGACGAGATGGGCGACCCGCGTGAGAACCTGCACCCGCTGCTCGACAAGATCGTGCGCCACATTCCGGCGCCCGAGCACCGTGAGGGGCCGCTGCAGATGCTGATCGCCGCGATGACGCACAGCGACTACGTCGGCCGGATCGGCATCGGCCGGATCGTGCGCGGCGAACTGCACGCCAAGCAATCGGTGGTGCTGGTCAAGCGCGACGGCAGGCAGGTCAAGACCCGCGCGGCCAAGGTCTACACGTTCGAGAACCTCGGCCGGCAGGAAGTCGAGTGCGTCGGCTGCGGCGACATCTGCTCGATCGTCGGTCTCGACGACGTGGATATCGGCGACACGCTGGCCGATCCCGAGCACCCCGAGCCGTTGGCGCTGATCGCGGTCGACGAACCGACGCTCAGCATGAACTTCATGGCGAACAACAGCCCCGGTTACGGTACCGAGGGGAAATACAGCACCAACCGGCAGCTCCGGGACCGGCTCATGCGCGAACTCGAACGCGATGTCGCGCTGCGGGTCGAGGACACTGCCGCGTCGGACACGTTCCGCGTATCGGGCCGCGGTATCCTGCACCTGTCGATCCTCATGGAGACCATGCGCCGCGAGGGCTTCGAGCTCATGGTCGGCCAGCCGCAGGTGATCTATCGCGAGATCGACGGCAAGAAGACCGAGCCGGTCGAGGAGCTCACCGCCGATATCCCCGACGAGTTCGCCGGCACCGTCATCGAGTACGCCGCCCAGCGCAAGGCCGAACTGGTGGAGATGCACCCGCGCGACGGTCGGACGCGCCTGCTGTTCCACATTCCCAGCCGCGGCCTCATCGGTTTCCGGTCGCAGATGCTCAAGTCGACCGGCGGCGAGATCGTGATGTACCATCGCTTCCGGCAGTACGAGTTCTTCAAGGGCTCGATCCCGCAACGCCAGAGCGGCAGCCTCATCAGCATGCGCAACGGCATCGCGGTGGCCTACGCGTTGGACGGTTTGCAGGATCGCGGCCGGTTCTTCATCGAACCGGGGGAGAATCTGTACACCGGCCAGATCATCGGCGACAACCCGCGCGACGAGGATATCCTGGTCAACGCCCAGAGGGCGAAGCAGTTGACGAACGTCCGCGCCTCGGGCACCGACAAGAAGTCCAACCTGGCGCCGCCGGTGAAGATGTCGCTGGAGGAACTCCTGGAGTACATCGCGGCCGACGAGTGTGTCGAGATCACGCCGAAGTCGCTGCGCCTGCGCAAGCTCATCCTCGACGAGAACCAGCGGAAGAAGCAGGAGAAGCGGCGGCGGCTGTCCGAGCCCGAGGGCTGATCCGGAGGCGTGTCATGGTCCTGCTCGAGTTTTCCATGTACCCGACCGACAAGGGCGCCAGCGTCAGCGACCAGGTCAAGCGCTCGCTCGAGATCATCGACGACAGCGGCTTGGCGTACAAGCTGGGGCCCATGGGCACCACGATCGAGGGCGAGTGGGACGAGGTCATGGGCGTGGTCACGCGGTGCTTCGAACGGATGAAGCAGGATAGCGGGCGCATCGCCGTGAATCTCAAGGTGGACTATCGCGAGGGCGCCGCGGGCTGTCTCGAGAGCAAGGTCGCCACCCTCAAGGCCAAGACCGGGCGCGACCTGAGCACCTAGGGCGCCGGCGCGTCGAAACCCGGCTCCCCGCGTTCCGGGGCGCTACCATCGACTCCCATGAACATCGATCTGACACCACCGGACTGGGCCACCCACCTCATCAGCGATCGGGACGACTGGATGCACGCGCCGCGTCCGGTCGCGGATCTCGCGGCCTTCGACGTCCCCGACGACGCCTATTTCGAGTATGCCTGGCTCGACGCGGCGGGCAACAAGCGCCCGGACCCGGCCAACACCCAACCCGGCCGCAACCCGTGGTGGCCGTTCGCGCGTCCCCTCTCCGGTCCGGACTATCGGCCCGATCCCTGGGCTGTGCTCCCGCCGCGGACGGACGCCCTGGGCCGCGTCCGCCGGCTCCGTCTGGCCAGCGCGCGCGTCGGCGGCTCCCGTCACATCCTGGTCTACTCGCCGGCGGGGATGCAGGACGCGCCGCTGCCGCACGTATGGTTCCAGGACGGCAAGGCCTACTTCGGCTGGGGAAAGGCGCCGCAGGTGCTCGACCGTCTGCTCGACGCCGGCCGGTGCGCGCCGGCGCACCTGGTGTTCGTGCCGCCGGTCGATCGGACGCTCGAGTACCACTTCAACGACGACTACCTCGCGTTCGTCACCGACGAGGCGCTGCCCGCGGTGGAAGCGGTCGCGCCCTGCAACGGCAGGCGCGTCGCGTGGGGGGCCAGCCTGGGCGGGCTCTGCAGCGCCGAGCTGGTCTGGCGTTTCCCGCTGCGGTTCCAGACCGTGGTCACGCAATCCGGCGCCTTCCTCTTCCACCCGGGCCAGGATCCGGGGTCCGACCCCTACAGCGGACATCAGTGGTGGGCCGACCGCATCGGTCGGGAAGCGTGGCGCCCGCTTCGCTGGCAACTGCAGACAGGAACGCTGGAGTGGCTCCACGAACCCAATAGATTCCTGTTTTCTGCGCTGGAAAACGCGGACTTCGACGTTACGTACCAGGAGCGCAACTCCGGACACAACTGGACCACGTGGCGAGACGGGCTGGCGGCCGGCTTCCGTTTCGCGCTGCCGCTCGGCCCTTGAAAATCGTTGATGCTTCGGCGACCTTATCGACTGGTGGATTGAGATTCCAGACCCCGAACCAAGGCAGGAAGACCATGCGCCTGACGACCACGACGCTCGGTTTGTTCGCTCTTCTGTTCCTGGCTGCCTGCGGCGGCGGCGGCGACAAGCCTGCCGACGAGCAGGCCGCGAAAGCCCCCGAAGGCAAGGTCTACGGCGCCGGCGTGTCGTCGAGCGAGACCATGCCCATCAGCGCGCTGCTGGCCGATGCAGCGGCCCATCTTGGCGAGACGGTGCGGGTCCAGGGGCCGGTCGTCGGCGTCTGCAAGCATCGCGGCTGCTGGCTCGAACTGGCGTCGGACCAGGAGCAGCAGAAGATCCAGCTGAAGGTGGAGGACGGCGTGATCGTGTTCCCGCCCGAGATCATCGGCGAGACCGCCATCGTCGAGGGTGTGCTGGAGGGCGTGCCGCTGACGCACGAGGAAGCCTGCGCGTACCTCGAGCAGGAAGCCAACTGCCAGGGCGAGAGTTTCGACAAGACGAGCGTGCCGGCCGAGGGCATCATGTTCTACCGCATCAACGGAACCGGCGCCGTCGTCCTGGCGTCGACCGACAAGTAGCACTCGTCCGGGAGAGCGTTCGTGACCAGTCTGCGCAAGATCTGTCGATTCCTGCACCGCGAGCTGGGCTTCCTGGCCATGGGGCTGACCCTGGCCTACGCCATCAGCGGCATCGCCGTCAATCACACCGAGGAATGGAATCCCAGCTACGAGCAGACGATCACGCACACGACCATCACGCCGCCGGGGGCGGGCCTCACCGAAGAGGTCGCGCCCCTGGTTCTCGAGCAGCTCGACCTCGCCGAGCCGGTCCGCAACGTCTGGCGCGCGACCGACACGCAATTGCGCGTGATCGTGCCCAGCGGCACGGTCGACGTCGATCTGGTCACCGGCCGGGTGGAGTCGCGGCTGCTGGCGCCGAGGCCGGTTCTACGGGACGTCAACTTCCTGCATCTGAACCAGGGAAAGGGTCTCTGGACGTGGGTCGCCGACGGCTTCGCGGTGGTCATGGTGCTGCTGGCGCTCAGCGGAATCCTGCTGGTCAAGGGGCGTCGCGGTCTGGCTGGACGCGGCGGCGTGTTGATGGTGATCGGCCTGTTGATCCCCGCGGCGTTCGTGGTGTTCGAGAAGTACCTCTAGCCCTTTCTTGACTCGTGTTTGCGGCCGGTCTAGCTTTGCCGCCTGGTCCCGGTATGCAACTCCAGCGAGAGGGGTCCGAGGCGTGAAGATCGGCATCCGACGCGAGGACAAGAACCGCTGGGAACGACGGGTGCCTCTGATCCCCGCCGACCTTGCGGATCTTCAGCAACAAGGGCTCGAATTTCGGGTCCAGCCTTCCGAGAACCGCGTCTTCCCCGACAACTTGTATCGTGAATCCGGCGTCGAGGTCGACGAGGACCTGGGGCCGTGCGAACTGGTTCTGGCCGTCAAGGAGATCCCGAAGGAACTCCTCGAGCCCGGGAAGGCCTACCTCTATTTCTCCCACGTCATCAAGGGCCAGGACTACAACATGCCCATGCTCCGGCGCGTGCTCGAGCTGGGCTGCACCCTGATGGACTACGAGCGGATCGTCGACGCGAACAACCGCCGGCTGATCTTCTTCTCGATCCACGCCGGTTACGCCGGCACCATCGACACCCTCTGGACATTGGGACAGCGCCTGGCCGGGCGCGGGATCATCACGCCGCTGGCCGAGGTCAAGCAGACCTACCAGTATGCCAGCTTCGAGGCGGCCAAGACGCACCTGCGCGAGATCGGCGCCCGGCTGGATGCGGAGATGCCCGCGGATATGCGTCCGCTGACGATCGGCGTGGCCGGCTACGGCAACGTCGCCCGCGGCTGCCGCGAGGTGCTGGATTGCCTGCCGGTCGAGTGGATCGAGGCGGCGGATCTGCCGGTCAAGGGCGCGGCGGATCCCGACGCTCCGGTCATCCGCTGTGTCGAGTTCCGCGAGCGGGACATGGTCCGCCCGAACGCGGGCCAGACCTTCGAGCTGCAGGAGTACTACCAGCACCCGGAGCGCTACGACGGCGACTTCGCGCGTCACTTGGCGCACCTCGACGTTCTGCTGAACACCATCTACTGGACCGATCGCTACCCGCGGCTCGTGACCCGCCAGTGGGTCCGCGACAATCCGGAGCCGCGCCTGCAGGCCATCGGCGACATCAGTTGCGACTACGAGGGATCGATCGAGATCACGCTGCACTCGACCATGCCCGACGAACCGAGCTACTGCTACCATCCCGACACCGACACCGTGACAGCCGGCGTCGACGGCCCCGCGCCCGCCGTGATGGCCGTGGACAACCTGCCCTGCGAGGTCCCGAAGGAGAGCAGCGAGCACTTCAGCCGCATCCTGCGGACCATGGTCCCGGCCATGGCGAAGTGCGACTGGTCGGCGCCGTTCGCGGAACTGGATCTGCCGCCCGAACTCAAGACCGCGGTCATCGCCCACCGGGGCGAACTGGTTCCGGATTACAAGTACATCGAGAAGTACCTGGACGCCTAGCGCCCGGGATTGGTCAAAGCCACAGGAGGACGACAGCATGCAGAAGGTTCTGGTTCTTGGTGCCGGCCTGGTCGCTCGACCGCTGGTCCGCTACCTGCTGGACAAGGATTACGAGGTCACGTGCGCGAGCCGCACGGTCGCCAAGGCGGAGGCGCTTATCGATGGGCATCCCCACGGCAAGGCGTTTCCGCTGGACATGACCGACGAGGTCAAGGTCAAGGAGTTCATCTCCGGTTGCGACCTCGCCATCAGCCTCGTGCCGCCTCCGTTCCATCCCGTCGTGGCCCGGCACTGCCTGGACCTCGGCAAGAACATGGTCACCGCCAGCTACGTCTCGCCCGAGATGGCCGCGCTCGACGCGGAGGCCAAGAAAAAGGGTCTGACGATCCTCAACGAGATCGGCGTCGACCCCGGCCTCGACCACATGTCGGCCATGCGCATCATCGACGACGTGAAGAACCGCGGCGGCGAGGTCGTGGCGTTCAAGAGCTACTGCGGCGGCCTGCCCGCGCCCCAGCACAACGACAACCCGTTCGGCTACAAGTTCAGCTGGGCGCCCCGCGGCGTCCTGGTGGCCAGCCGCAACGGCGCGCAGTACCTGGAGAACGGCCGCACGGTCGTGGTCCCGCCCGAACGCCTGTTCCGCGACATGCACATCCTCGAGGTCAAGGGCTTCGGCGACTTCGAGGCCTATCCCAACCGCGACAGCGTCAGCTACCAGGATGTCTACGGTCTTCAGGGCATTCCCACCCTGTTCCGCGGCACGCTGCGCAACATGGGCTGGTGCGACTGCCTCTACAACTACCGCAACCAGGGCCTCGTCGACCTGGACGAGATCGAGGTCAAGGGCCGCACCTACGCCGAGATCATGCGCGAGCACCTGGGCGCCGGTCCGGACGAGGATCTGCGGGTCGCCTTCGCGAAGAAGGCCGGCATCCCCGCGGACTCGCTGCCGGCGTGGAATCTCCACTGGCTGGGCATGTTCTCGGACCAGAAGGTCAAGGGTGAGAAGACCACCATGCTCGACATGATGGGCGAACTGATGTTCGACAAGCTGGCCTTCAAGGACGGCGAACTCGACCTCATCATCCTGTGCCACGATTTCCAGGCCAAGTTCCCGGACGGCCATCAGGAGCACATCACCTCGCAGCTGATCGACTTCGGCATCGAGGGCGGAGACAGCTCCATGAGCCGCACGGTGTCGCTGCCCGCGGCCATCGGCGCGCACATGATCCTGCAGGGGAAGATCACCGAGACCGGCGTTCTGCGACCGGTGCTGCCGGGCATCTACAACCCGGTTCTGGACGAGCTCGCGACCATGAACATCGAGTGCAAAGAGCACACCGAATCCTACTAGGAGGGAACGACCCATGGCGAAGATGACCAAGACGAAGATCTTCCGCGAACTGGGCCTGAAGGCCAACATGGGCGGCGCCAACTGCGGAGGCGAGTGGTTCGCGACGAGCAAGGACGTGATCGAGGTCCACAGTCCCACCACGGGCGAACTGCTGGGCAAGGTCACGCAGGCCAGTGCGGCCGACTACGAGAAGGTCATGAAGGCCAGCCAGAAGGCCTTCGAGACGTTCCGCACCATCCCCGGGCCGCATCGCGGCGAGATCGTGCGCCAGTTCGGCGTCGCCCTGCGCGAGAAGAAGGAAGCCCTGGGCGCCCTGGTGAGCCTGGAGATGGGCAAGATCTACACCGAGGGCAAGGGCGAAGTGCAGGAGATGATCGACATCTGCGACTTCGCCGTCGGCCAGAGCCGGTTCCTGTCGGGCCCGACGCTGCAGAGCGAGCGTCCCGGACACCGCATGATGGAGCAGTGGCAGCCGCTGGGCACCGTCGGCATCATCAGCGCCTTCAACTTCCCGGTCGCCGTGTGGGCCTGGAACACCGCCCTGGCATGGATCGCCGGCGACACCTGCGTGTGGAAGCCGTCGAGCAAGACGCCGCTGTGCGCCATCGCCTGCCAGAACATCGTCAACGAGGTCTTCAAGGCGAACGGTCTGGGCGAGGGCGTCAGCGCCGTCGTGATCGGCCGCGGCGCGACCATCGGTGAGCGGCTCATCGGCGACAAGCGCGTTCCCCTGGTGTCGGCCACGGGCTCGACCCGCATGGGCAAGCGCATCGGCGAGGTCGTGGGCGCGCGCCTGGGCCGGACCATCCTGGAGCTGGGCGGCAACAACGCGCTGATCATCAGCGAGAAGTGCGACATGAAGGGTGCCCTGGCGAGCGCGTTCTTCGGCGCCGTCGGCACCGCCGGCCAGCGTTGCACCTCCACGCGTCGCCTGATCATCCACGAGTCGATCTACGACGCCTACCTCACGAAGATGGTCGGGCTCTACAAGAAGGTCGCCATCGGTGATCCTCTCGACGAGAAGACCCTCATGGGTCCGCTGATCGACGAGGGTTCGGTGGAGAACTTCGAGAACGCCGTCAAGGCGGCGGTGGAGCAGGGCGGCAAGATCCTGGTCGGCGGCAAGGTCAAGAAGGCGCCGTTCGGCCGCCGGACCTTCGTCGAGCCCACGATCATCGCGATCGACAACAAGAAGGCCGTCGTGCAGAGCGAGACCTTCGCGCCGATCCTGTACGTGATGAAGTACAAGAAGCTGGACCAGGCCATCAAGATGCACAACGACGTGCCGCAGGGCCTGAGCTCGGCGATCTACACCGACAG
>CAZJMO010000053.1:0-12942 GCA_964547085.1 uncultured Fibrobacteraceae bacterium
GCAAATAGATAAAACTATGCAGAGCCTAATAAATGCATTTGGCAAAGAGCTAGGATGTCGTCGGGGCATACCGGCGACAGACCCGTCAGGCGGCTCAGTTCCGCCCGCACCTGGCGGACCAGGGCGTGGCACTGGCGCTGCACCTTGGGCCAGTCGTGCTCGCGCCGGAACTTGATCGCCGCCGGCACGGCGAGACAGGCCGCCGGATCGCGCGTACCGATCTGCTCGTGCTCGTCCACGAACCTGCTCGATCCGGGACGATCGCTGCGCCAGCCCCAGCCGACGATCAACGGATTCAACCGCGGCTGCACGTCCGACCGCGCCCACAGGAACGCCGCACCCTTGGGCGCCATGAGCCATTTGTGGCAGTTGCCGACGTAGATGTCGGCACCGAGTTCCTCGAGATCCAGGTTGATCATGCCGGGAGCGTGGGCGCCGTCGATGACCGTGGTGATCCCCGCCCGACGTGCGCGCCGCACCAGCTCGCGGATCGGCATGATGAGCGCCGTCGGGCTGGTGATGTGGTCGAGACAGAGCACGCGCGTGCGGTCGGTGACCTGCGACCAGACCTCCTCGACGACCTGCTCGATCGATTCCACCGGCAGATCCACCCGCGCCTTCACCAGCCGCGCGCCTTGTCGCTCGCAGACCCAGGTCCAGGTCCGGTCGACGGCGCCGTAGACATGGTCGGTGATCACGACCTCGTCGCCGCGCATCAGACCCAGCGAATGCGCCGCCACGTTCAGGCCGAAGGTGGCGTTGGGGACGAAGACGAGATCGTCGCGGCCGGCGCCCACGAAATGGGCCAGCTCCTGGCGGGCGGCGGCCATGCGGCCGGGCAGTTCTCGCTCCGAGGCCAGGAAGGCCACCGGATTGCTCTCGAGCTCTCGCTGCAGGTACTGGTACTGGTTGTGGACCGGACGCGGGCACGCCCCGAACGAGCCGTGGTTCAGGAAGACGATGTCGTCGCGGAGCAGGAAGAGGTCGCGCAGGGAGTCGGTATTCATGGCGTGATCTTAACATCCGGGCGAGAGTCGGCGCAACGGCCATGCACAGGCCGCAGCGGCCGCATGCTTGTCCCGCGACCGGCGGCGTGCCTTATTTCCGGGGTCGGTCGCCATTCGCCATCCGCCCCCAGCGAGGACGCCATGCACGCCTACACCATCTGGGTCACCGCCAATCCCCTCCTGTCCGCCGCCGTCCAGTTCGCCGTCCTCGGAACGTTTGGCGAAGTTCTGGCATACTGGGTCCGGCGGCGCCGACTCGCAGGCCTGCCGTGCACCACGGTACAGCTGCCCCTGAAGATGGTCGCCTGGGCCCTGCTCGGCGTGGTCATCAAGTACGGTTTCGCGCTCATGAAGGGCGGCGCGCACACGCTCGTCGACCACGACATGGCGCCCGCGTTCCTCGGCTCCGGCGTGGGCTTCGCGTTGCTGGCTTCCACGCTCACAAACCTGCTCTTCGGACCGCAGATGATGGCGTTCCACCGCTGGGAAGACAATCTGATCCTCGGCCGGAAGGGTTTCGCCGGCATCCAGCGCGCGTGGTGGACCCTGCTCTGGTTCTGGATCCCCGCGCACACGATCACGTTCAGCCTGCCGCGGGAATACCAGATCGGCCTGGCGGCGATCTGGTCGGTCGCCCTCGGCGTGATCCTCGGGCTGAGCGCGGCAACGTCGCGGCGCTGACCGGTCGGAACACGACGAGGCCGCCCCGAGGGACGGCCTCATCATCGAATCGGAACCGTCGTCTTCCGACTACGCCCGGGCGCCGCGCGACCACCGCACCAGCAGCACGCACAGCCCAGCCAGCAGCGCCATGGCCAGACCCTCGCCGAGCATCCCCTCGTACGCGTGCTCGGACAGCAGGTGCATGTGCCGCATCGTCTCGACCCCGAAGCCCACACCCAACGCCGCGTTGATCACGCCCATGAGCGCGCCGCCCGCGATCAGGCCCGACGCGATCAGGATGCCGCGCTGGTGTCGTGCCTGGGGCACCGCATCGGCCTCTCCCTGGTGGCGCCGCTGCACGAACCAGGACAGGATGCCGCCGAGCAGCACCGGCGTGTTGATCTGCATCGGCAGGTACATGCCCAGCGCGAATGCCAGCGCGGGCACGCCCGTGATCCGCAACACCACGGCGAAGACAGCGCCCAGGCCGAACATGTACCACTGCAGCGGCTGCGCCGTGGTCCCGAAGATGCCGACAAGGATCTCCTTCATCGCCGACGCCTGGGGCGCGGGAATCGCCGCACTGCCGAATCCGCCTTCGGTCTGCGACAGCAGCCACATGGCCAGGCCGCAGAAGATCGCCGCGACCAGCGTCCCGACGAACTTCAGCGCCAGCTGCTTGGCCGGCGTGGCGCCGATCCAGTGGCCGACCTTCAGATCCGACGCCAACGCGCCCGACGCCGCCAGCGCGGTGCAGACCACGCCGCCGACCATCATCGTCACGAACATCCCGTTGCCGCCGGTGAGCCCCATCTTCGACATCACCAGGCCGGTGATGATCAAGGTCAGCATGGTCATGCCCGACACCGGGTTGGTTCCCACGATGGCGATCGCGCGCGCCGACACCGGCGCGAACAGGAAGGCGATCACGATCACCAGCAGCGTCCCGGCGAGCGCGTAGCCGAACGCCTGCGGGATGTTCAGCCCGAACGTGAAGAACGTGATCGCCGCGAGCGCGAAGATCACCGTGCCGATACCCGTCACCGACGCGGGCAGCGAACGGTCGGTCCGCGGCACGACGGCGCGCGCGCGGGTGTCCTGACTCTTCATGCCCTTCAGGTTGGCGCCGATCGAGCGGATCATCGACGGCAGCGACTGCAGGATGCCCAGCAGGCCGGCGCCCGCGATCCCGCCCACGCCGATGATGCGCACGTAGGACTTGAAGACCTCGTCGATGGTCATGTCGGCGATGGGAATGGTTCCGGGCGCGAGCACCTCGGGCACGTGCTGGCCGATGGCGTAGATCGCCGGCACCAGCAGCCACGACGCCATGAACGACCCCGCGCAGATGACCGCCGCGTACCGCACGCCGATGATGTAGCCCACGCCGACGATGGCCGCGTTGTTCAGCAGCGAGAGCTTCAGGAAGTGGCTCTCCATGAACCGGCCGATCCAGACCACGCGGAAGTTGATCTGCTCGGCCATGGCATGCAGCGTCAGCACCGCGCCGTCGTAGAGCGCGCCCAACCCCGCGGCCAGCGCCAGGATCCGCGCCTGGCCGCCCGCCCGTTCGCCCGACAGCACGATCTCCGTGGTCGCCGTCGCCTCGGGCCAGGGGAACTTGCCGTGCATCTCGACCATGAAGTTGTGGCGCAGCGGGATCAGGAACAGCACGCCCAGACAGCCGCCCAGGAACGACACCGTGATCACCTGCCAGATCGACGGCTGCATGACGCCGCTGCCGGGCTCGGCCGCCAGCATGTACAGCGCCGGGATGGTGAACACGGCGCCGGAGACCACGTGGCTCGAGTTGGCGCCGATGGACTGGACGAACACGTTCTCCAGGATCGTGCTGCGACGTCGCTTCACCTGCGAGTAGCCGATGCCGAGGATCGCGATGGGAATGGCCGCCTCGATCCCCTGGCCCAGCTTGAGCGCCACGTACGCGGCCGACATGGCGAACACGGCGCATAGGATCAGGCCGAGCGTGACCGAACGCGGGGTCACCTCGAGTACGTTCTCGTCCGGCACGACCGGAACGTAGGTCTCGCCGGGCTCCAGGGGTCGGCGCGCGTTCGCCGGCAGACTGACGACGGTATCCTTGGTGTTGCGGGCCATGAATGGTCCTTCCGGGAAGAGTGGGCGATGGAACGCGGCTCCGCCGCATGGTAGCCCAGGGATCGGCGGCGGTTCAACCAGAGACACCGTCAGGCCGGGTTGCCCTGCTGCAGCGTGTAGAGCCGCTCATACAGCCCTCGCTGCGCCAGCAGTTCCGCGTGTGACCCTGCCTCCGCGATGCGCCCCTGGTCCAGGACCAGGATGCGATCGAGGTTCCTTACGAGCGACAGACGGTGCGCCACGATGATGGTCGTGCGGCCCTCCATGAGCTCGGCCAACGCCTGACGGACGGCCTCCTCGCTGGCCGCGTCGAGCGCGCTGGTCGGTTCGTCGAGCACCAGGATGTCGGGGTTGCGCAGGAACGCGCGCGCCAGCGCCAATCGTTGCCGCTCGCCGCCGCTGAGGCGCACGCCGCGGTCGCCCACGCGGGTGTCGAAACCGTCGGGCTGCGCCTCGATGAATCCCAGCGCCTGCGCTCGCGCAGCCGCGCGGCGCACCTCTTCCTGGCCGACTTCGGTGAGCCCGAAGCGGATGTTCTCCTCGATGGTCGCGTCGTAGAGCACGGCTTCCTGCGGCACGTATGCCATCCGGCTCCGCAACGCGCGCAGGTCGTACGACCGATACGCACGGCCGTCGAGCCGCAGCTCCCCTTCCTGCGGGTCGAAGAGCCGCAGCACCAGGCACGCCAGGGTGGTCTTGCCCGCCCCGCTGGGTCCGACCAACGCCAACCGTTCGCCGGGCGCGAGCGAGAAGCCGATGTCGCGCAGCGTCCACACCGCGTCCTCGCCCTCGCCGTACCGGAAACCAAGGCCCGACACCTCCAGCCCGACCCCGCCGCCGGTCGCGGCCGGTCCGCGTTCCTTGTGACCATCCAGCGCGACCGCCTCACCCGGGATCTTGAACACGTCGTCCAGGCGGCTGGCCGCCGCGGCTGCGCCCTGCGCCGACGAATACAGGCCCGTGAGCGCGCCCATGGGCGTGGCCACCCGGAACGCCAGGAGCATGAACGTCACCAATTCGCCGTACGACGCCTCGCCCCGACTCGACAGGTAGAACCCGTAGACCACCACCGTGATCAGGCAGAGCCACAAAAGGATCTGGGCGCCCGATTCGAGCGCGGACGACAGCAGCGCCCGGTGCACGCCGGCGCCGAAGAACCCGTCCAGCCGCCCGTCGAAGCGCTGTTGCTCGTGCGGCTGGCTGCCGAAGACCTTCACCGCGCGGATCGCGCCGGCGACCTCCTGCACGTGATTGCTCAACTCGCCCAGCTCGTCGTACATCCTGCGCGAAAGCTTGCGCAGACGCCGGCCGAAGAACGACACCAGCAGGATCGTGCTCGGCACCAGCAACAGCACCACCATCGTCAGCCGCACGTTCACCTGCAGCATGAGCAGGAGCGCCCCCACAAAGGTCACCACCGCGCGGATCGCCGCCACCACGCCCCCGGTCAGCAGGTACTGGATACTGCCGACATCGCTGGTCATGCGGCTGGAGAGGTCGCCTGCCTTCTTGTGCGTGAAGTAGAGGCTGGGCAGGTCGAGCAGGTGGGCGAAGAGCCGCCGGCGCAGACGCGTGACGGTGCGCAGGCCGAGGCGGCTGCTGAGATACTGGTAAAGGAAGCTGCCGACCAGCTGGGCCACGAGAAGGCCGCCCAGGATCAGCAGCGGGCCCTTGTGCGCGGTCAGATGGCCGCCGTCGGCGAGGAAATCCACGAACCTGCCGGCCTGCAGCGGAATCGCCAGGCTCACCGCCGTACTCGCCAGCATGAGCACGATGACGGCGCCCATGATCGGGCCCTGGCCCTGCAGCAGGGACCAGTAGGGCTTGAGCGTGGTCCAGGTCGATCGCAGCACGGGTCACGCGTCCGGATGGAGTGGGTGGGGCGAGGTTGTCGGAAGGCTACCGATGCGGCAGGAACCCGTCAAGGACGGCCTCGTCGCGCGCACGGAGCGGCCGTCCGGCCGGAGTCTTTCTATGATTTAGGATGAGACCCGCCCCGGCGGCGCGGCGAGCCGGCCGGGCACATCCAGGTTCCGGAGGTACGAAATGCCTGTCTTCGTGCTGATGACCAAGCTGGCGCCCGAGAACATGCGCGACGCCACGGGCCGCAAGGCCGGTGGACGCGAGTGGATGCAGAAGGTGAAGACCACCTGCCCCGACGTGAAATGGCTGGCCCATTACGCGTTGCTCGGCCCCTACGACTACATGGATCTCTACGAGGCGCCGGACGACGCCACGGCGCACGTGGTGTCGATGATCTCCCGCTCCGAGGGCGCCGTCACCGCCGAGAGCTGGCAAGCCATGCCCTGGGAGGAGCACCTGCGCCTGATGGAAGCGCTGGGCTGACCGACATCCCCCGCGGTCGCGCCGCGATCGGGGTCGGACCTAGTACCGACGCCGCGGCGCCCGCGCGCCCTTGTCGCGCGCCACGTTCACGCGGACCCGGCACTCGCGAAGGGTCATGCCGTCGAGCGCATCGACGGCGGCCTGCACGCACTCCGGCGGCAACTTCACGAACCCGAAACCGCGGCTCGCACCGGTCTCCTGGTCGCGGATCAGTTGCAGCGCCAGCACCTCGCCGTACGGCGCGAAAAGCCCCCGGATCTCCGACTCGTCGGCGTCCAGGGGCAAGCTCCCGATGTAGATGTTCCGGTCGTCGCTCACTGGACCGCGACCTTCACCAGGACCGGCACGTCGTCGGGCTGCAGGCAGACCTTGGAATCGCAGGCCTGGACCGTCAGCACCAACGGCAGCTCCACCGTTCCGGTCGCGTCGGCAGGCAACTTGGCCGTGACCTCGATCGCGGCCTCGTGGTGCAGCATGACCACCATCTCGCCATCGAAATCGCCCTTTTCGCCGACCGGGAACGTCGCCTGCCAGCCGGCCAGGTTCGCGCCCTCGCCCGGCATCAGATCCACGCCGATGTAGAAGCTCTCCGGATCCTCTGCGTACTGGTGGCCGTAGAGATGCCAGGTGTCGGCGATCTCGAGATGGACCGTGAAGACGACCTCGCCGCCCGCCGCGGCGGTGAGTTCCGCGGGCCGGACCGAAGCCTTGACGACGTCGGCCGAAGTCCGGGGACGTTGCGGTTGTTCGACGCCGGGGCCGGCCACCGCGACGGTCGCCAGGGCCACGGCGGCGAGAACGAGAACGAGGGTCCGGAACTGACGCATCGGAACGCTCCTTGGTCGGGTCAGGTCGTGCTCGAATCCTGCGCCTGCAGGATCCGATCGGCGGTGCCGCGGATCACGCGCACCAGCCGCTCGATGTGTTCACGTTGCATCCGTCGGTTCTCGACGTTCATGCGCAGGGCCACGCGCCCCCTCAGCATGGTGTAGCTGAACCAGGCGTCGCCTTCGCGCTCCACCTGTTCCTGGAGCTGGCGGTTCAGCGAATCGGTCTTGCCCGCCTTGAACCGCGGCGAACCGTCGGGGTTCCGCGGAACCCAGCGAACGTTGCAGACGCCGAGCGTGTTCGGGCCCAGCAGCTCGAAATCGGGCTCCCGCCGCAGCAGGCCCGCCAGCAGACGCGCCAGGTAGATGTCCTTGTCCACCCAGGCGCCATACTGCCGCTTGCCGACCAGCTTGAGCGACATCCAGACCTTGAGCGCGTTGAATCGCCGGCTGCCCGACACGCCGTACTGGAAGAAGTTGACCTTGTCGCCGGTGTGGAAGCCGCGCGGGTCCGGGATGATGCGGCGGCCGAACTCGTCGTACTCCACGGCCTCGCCGTCCTTGCCCGCCTTGACCTTCTGCATGTAGTACTCGGGGTGCACCAGGAAGCTCTGGCGCAGGAAGTCGCCCTCGCGCACCAGGATCCCGCCCGCGGTGAACGGCATGTAGAACCACTTGTGCGGGTCGACCGTGATCGAATCGGCTTCCTCGATCCCCTGGAGCATCGGCCGGTACCGCTCCGAGAGCGCGACCGCGCCGCCGTACGCCGCATCGACGTGGAACCAGCAGTCGTGGCGATGCGCGATCGCCGAAAGCTCCGCCAGCTTGTCGATGCTGCCGGTGTTGGTGGTGCCGGCGATGCCGACCACGCAGCACGGCTTCAGACCGGCCTTCTCGTCCTTCTCGATCGCCGCCTCGAGGGCGTCCAGATCCACGCGGAAGAGGTCGTCGGTGGGAACGCGCCGCAGCTGGCCGCGCCCCAGGCCGAGCATGTCCACGGCCTTGGTGAAGCTGTAGTGGCCCTGGTCCGAGATGTAGATGGTGAGCTTGGCGATCTCGGGGCCGGGAGGCTCGTTGTTGTCGAGCTGCGAGAGATGCCGACCCAGCGCCCGGTTGATGGCGAGCTTCATGCCGGTGATGTTGGCGAGCGAGCCGCCGTCGATGAGCGTGCCGAAGCTGGTGTCGGGCAGGCCGAAGAGGTCGCAGAGCCAGCGGATCACGCGTTTCTCGATGGCGGTGCCGGCCGGCGCGTGGCGCCAGCTCGCGGCGTTCTGGTTCATGGCCGAACAGAGGGCGTCGGCGAGCACGGCGACGGGCAGCGGCGCGGGATTCATCATCCCGAAGTAGCGCCGGCTGCCGATGGCCATGGTGTTGGGGAAGACCTTGGAACGGGTTTCCTGGATCAGGTCCTCGAACTTGCAGCCGTCCTCGGGGATCTCCTCGGCGAAGAGGTCGTCCAGACCCATGGGCGACACCGGGCCGTAGACCCGCCGCCCTTCGAGGCCCTTGAAGTAGTCCAGGACCAGGTCCACGAACGCGTAGCCGGTCTGGCGGAGCTGATCGAAGTCGTCGTCGAGTTCGGCCCGGCGGGTCGCCTCGATGGCCGCCTCACCGGTGGCGGACTCGAGATCCTTGGCCCAGGGCTCCGGGCGCTGGTAGCCACTCATGCCATCTCCTCGTCGTGCGGCGCCGGCCACGGGAAGGTCCCGTCGGCGATGGTCTCCAGGACCGCGGCCGCACCGCTTTCGGTCACGGGGTCCGCGACGCGATCCGCCGCGGCCTGCACGGCCTCCGGACCGCCGCGCATGGCCACCGAAACGGTCGCCACCGCGAACATGTCCAGATCGTTGTAGTTGTCGCCTAAAGCCACCACGTGATCCGTGGCGACGCCGAAGGTGTCGGCCAGCAGACGCACACCCGTGCCCTTGCTGCAGGCATGGTGATAGACCTCGGCCCAGTAGTACCGTCCCGCGCCCATCAGCGAGCGCGTGTTGATGACCCGGACGCTGTCGGCCAGTTCGCGGCGGATCGCGGCGGTGAGGCCGTCGACCACCTCGCGGCTGTCGATGGTGCCCACCTCCAGAGCGTTCCGCGGCAGCACCGACAGGAGGTCGTCGTGCTCCGACAGCGCGCCGACGCGGACGCGCCGGTGCTCCAGATAACCGGCCAGGACCGGATTGGTCGCGCTGTTCTCGTAGAGCAGCTCGCCGCCGTCGTTCTCGGACGCGTAGACCATGGGCACGGCGCCGTGTTCGCGGAAGAGGGCGATCAGCCGCGCCAGGACCGGACGCTCGACCACGTTGTGGGCGAGCAGGCCGTGGTCCCCGCCGCCGTGCACGACCGCGCCGTTGAGCATGACCTTGGGCAAGTCGGACGGATGCCAGCCGCTCTGGTCGAGCAGCTGGTCGAGGGACTGGCTGTTGCGTCCGGTGCAGATGGCCACGACGTGGCCCGCGGCGCGCACGGCCTCCAGGGCGTCGATCTCGCGCGTGCGGAGCCGGTGCTCCGTCTCGGTGTTGAGCAGGGTGCCGTCCATGTCGACGGCAACCAGCAGGCGTTCCGCCATGCGCTTGCATCCTTGTCGGGGTTCGTCCGGCCGACGGCGTCAACCGGTGACCTGGAATGTGTCGAACCCGCCCGTGGGTTGTTGCCAGGTCGCGTGGCAACCATCCACGCGGGCCCGGTCGGGACCGTTCTCGGCCCACCGCAGCAACGCCTCGAGAACGCGGCGTTCCCCCTCGGCGACGACGCGGACCGATCCGTCGGGTCGATTCCGCACCCAGCCTACGAGTCCGAGCCGGCGAGCTTCCTGGACCGTGTACCAGCGGAACGCGACGCCCTGGACCCGGCCTGTGACCGTGATGTCGAGACGATCCATGACGGTGCCAAACATACCGCCGCACGGCCGGGAATGCCAGCCGTTCGCTATTGCTCGTAAGCCCTCCAGACGGACTGCGGGTCGGCGGCGTCGGCCCGGGTCCACGCACGGCTGTAGCGGCTGATGCCCCGCGCGACGGGTCGTCCGTGATTCTCGATCTCACCGGTACGGAAGTTCAGCTCGCCGAAGATCCGGTGACCGTCGCGTCCGGCGCTGTTGCCGACGCCCACCAGTTCGCCGTCCACCCAACCGACGATGAAACCCTCGGTGAGCGCGTCGTCGGCCGCCTTGCCGAGCAGGCGGTCCAGCCAACCGTCGACGTCCAAGATGATCCAGCCGTCGGAGATTTCCAGCACCGTCAAGGCGCGCGCGGCGTACTTGCGGGTGACCCTATCGACCGTCACGTGGACGCTGCGGTCGCCCAGCGACCATTCGTGCAGCACGATCGGGCCGCCGAAGCTGAGCTTCCCGGGGTGGTAGCCGAGGATGCTGTACGGCATGGCGGCCTCGACCCGCGGCGACCGCAGACGCACCGTCCAGACGCGATCACAGACCACGCCCCGGCGGCGGCGCACCTGCTCTTTCGGCAACGCCTCACGCGTCACGCCCTCCACGTAGTCGATGAGCGGAAAATCGGATTCCTCGCCCCAGATCGCCGCGAAATCCGTGATGTCGTCGATCGTCCAGGCGCCCAGACTGTCGGCGGCGATCAGGCTGAACACCCACGCGAACAACGGCTCGCGAACCTGCTCGTGGAGGATCGCGGGGTCGGGCACGAGGCTCCCGCTACGCGCGACGGAGAGGAAGACGTCGGCGCTGGGGCGGCCCTCCACCCGCGGGATCGTGTCCGGCGGCGTGGCAGCCGCGGTCGCCCCGGTCAGCAGCAGGACGATCGTGGATGCTTGAAGCAGGTGTCGGCAGTTCATCCGCACAAGTTCGGGGACCATGCGGGACTCGTCAAGTCCATCCGATGCTCCCCGGCCGGATCACGATCTTCCACTAAAGCGGACAGAGCCGGCGACGATAACCCGCATACAACCAAGGACGCCACACCGCCTTTGCGCGGCTCGCATCGCCCAGACAACGGTCGGACCCGTTCTGGCCATGAAAGGAACGGACTCATGAGGAAGGTCGCAACCGTCGGACGCCAGGGCTTCACGCTCATCGAGATCGTGATCGCCGTGGCTATCGTCGCCATTTTCGCCGCGGCCATCAGCCCGATGGTGTTCCGCCACCTCGAGGACGCCAAGATCGGCAAGGCGCAGAACGAGACCGAGACCATCGCCACGGCCGTCCTGAACTACTACAAGGACGTCGGCATGTGGACCTTCACCAACGCCAACGGCCCGAGCGGCAACGATATCGACCGCGTCATCTCGAGCACCGACATGGCCACCGGCGCCGGTCCGGCCGCCGACTCGGGCGCCGCCAACTGGGGCGCGTTCGGCAACGCCAAGAACCTCGGCGATTATCTCTACTACAACAACCCGGACAACGACTCCAACATCAACGGCACCCGGGCGAACCAGACCAACCAGGACTGGCCGACCTCCGGCAAGGGCGCCTGGAAGGGTCCGTATCTCGACAGCTACGAGATCAACGACCCCTGGGGACACGCCTACGTGATCAACACCCGCTACTGCCCGGGCGGCCACTACGCCGGCACCATCCGACACAAGGTGTTCGTGCTGAGCGCCGGCCCGGACGGCCTGTGGGAGACCGCCTACAGCGACGCCTCGACCGAAGAAGTCCTGGGCGACGACATCGGCACCGTGGTGACGATCCGCTAGTTCCGGCTCCGGCCGCGACAAGAAGAGCCCGGCCCCGTCATGGGGCCGGGCTCTTGTCGTTCCATGCGCGCGCCGCGGCTACCGCCCGTCCATCCGCGCCTCCATGCGCGCCCGTTCGGCGTCGGCGATCTCGTTCGAGGCCGCGTCGTTCATGATCACCGGCGTCAGCAGCATGACCAGTTCGATGTTGGTCTTGGTGTTGCTCGTCTTGGAGAAGAGCGCGCCGAGCAGCGGAATGTCCTTCAGCAGCGGCACACCGGTGCGGACCACGTTGCGGCGATCGCTGATCAGGCCGGCGATGACGAGGGTGTCGCCGTCGCGGACCTTCCCCACGGTATCCAGCTCGCGGATCGAGAGGATGGGCGTGGTGTCCTCGTTCGGGCTCCGCGCGATGCCCACCACGTCGCTGATCGTCGGGTGGACGTTCAGGGTGACGACGCGATCGCGCCCCACCTGCGGCGTCACGTCCAGGACCACGCCGACCGAAACCGAACGGGGCGTGTAGTTGACGACCGCCTCGGTGCCCACGCCGTTGGAGATCAGCGCCGGCTCGACGGTCGCCTCGTAGTAGATGTCCTCGGTGACGACGCGGACCACGGCCTTCTGGTTGTTCAGCGTCGTGATCCGCGGCGAGGACAACGTCCTCAGGTCGCCGCTGGAAGCCACGGCCTGCAACACGCCGTTGATGTGCTTGCTGTCGACCACGAACTGGAAGAACTCGGTGCCGATGTTGTCGCTGCCGCTGAACGTGCTCAGCCCGGACTGGGTCTCGCCGTCGGTCACGATGTCCCAGTTGACGCCCGTCTGCAGGTCCTTGTCGAGGATGACCTCCATGATGCGGACCTCGATGGCCACCTGCCGCTGCAGCGACTCCTTGAGCCGTTCCAGCAGCTGCTCCACCTGGCGCACCCGGTCCCACTCCGCGGTCACCTGGACCAGCGAGGCCATGGGGTTGACGACCAGGCAGCGGCCCTCGCCGTCGGACATGTTCAACGCCAGTTGCTGCTCGTCCTGCGACGCTTCCAGATCGTCGTCGGCGCCCTGGAAGACCAGGGTCTTCAGCGACTCCATCACGCCCGGCCAGACGGTCATGGTCGCCGTGCTGGTGACGTGGCTCTCGTTCGAGTTGCTCTGGCCGCCGCCGCCGCCACTGTCGCCGGAATCCTCCCCGCTGGCCGACACCTGCAGCTCGCCGCGCCCCACGCGCTCGGTCACCGGATAGTCGAAGGTGAGCCAGCGCGTCACCATGCCGCGGCGATAGACCACGAGCACGTTGTCGACGACCTCGTAGCCCAGATCGACCGGATCGAGCA
>CAZJMO010000054.1:0-12792 GCA_964547085.1 uncultured Fibrobacteraceae bacterium
ATCAACGAGTCAGACTACGATGGATTATTGATTCCAGGAGGTGGTCATTCTTATGCCTGCCAGAGGTACCACGAGGCCAGCGAGCGGTAAGGCCGCCAGCGCTCGCCGAACGCGTCCAGTTCGCGCGGCGTGGGCGCGGCGGGCAGGTCGTAGACGCGCTGGACCGAGTTGCGCAGCCCGAGGTCGTCGGACGGCAGCACGTCCAGGCGGCCGAGGTGGAAGATCAGTACCATCTCCGCGGACCAGCGACCGATGCCCGTGACCGTGGTCAGCTCGGCGACGACGCGCTCGTCGTCCAGGCGAGGCAGGGCCCGCAGGTCCAGACGACCGTCGGCGACGCGGGCGGCGAGGTCGCCGAGGTAGCGCTGCTTCTGCCGCGAGAGGCCGGCCGCGCGCAGGGTGTCGGCGTCCAGGGTCAGGAACCGGTCGGCCGAGGGCACGCCGTCGCCGGGCGTCAGCGCGGTCACGCGACCGACGATCGTGCGGCCGGCGGCGACCGAGATCTGCTGGTGGATGATCGACCGCACGAGCGTGTCCCACAGCGGCGCCGACGCGCCCAGCCGCGGCAGGTACGGCCCCACGCGGGGGATGATGCGGCGCAGCTTCGGGTCGGCGCGGCGCAGGTGCTCCAGACCGTCGGCGACCACGGGATCCAGGTGCACGCCCTCGACGAAGAGCAGCCGCGCCTTGAGGCTGGAGCCGCCGCGCGACGAGAAGCCGCCGGGTCCGCGGCGCGTGTCGCGAGGCAGGCAGCGGTGGCAGGGCACCACCAGCGGCACCGGGTTGCTGCCCATGATGCGACCGATGGCGCGGGCGGCGCCGGGGCGGCCGGCGCGCGCGGCCAGTTCGCCGTAGGTGACGGTCTCGCCCGGGCCGACGGTGCGCAGGGTCGCCAGCACGCTCGAGGCGAAAACGGAGACGCCGGTCAGGTCGACCGGGATGTCGTCCAGCGGATCGAGGCGACCGCCGAGGTGGGCCTTCAAGCGGCGCGCGACGGCGGCGACGGGCCGCGGCAGTCGCGCGGGCGTCGGGCGGCCCGGTGCGGTGTCGCGGAGTTCGGCGGCCAGGGCGTCGGCGTCGGGCGCGGCGGGGTCGCTGAGCACGATCCTGTCGAGACCGTGCGCGGTCCACGCCAGGCCGAGCGGCCCCAGGACGGTGTCGATGACGGCCGTGCCGGCGGGGACGGCGGCGAACTGGCTGGCGAGATCCATGGCGGCTTTCCGGTTGGAGGTGGCTTGTCGCGATGTTTGGTGCCATTCTACCAATGAATCGCACCCTTGTCTGTTCATTGAGGTGTCATGTACCGCTACCAGGAAGATCCCCGTTATTTCGCCCAGGTGGGCGGCGGCGTCGAGGACGTGGCCGCCGAGGAGCTGCGCAGTCTGGGCGCCACGGATGTCGAGACCGCCGTGCGCGGCGTGGAGTTCCGGGCCGATCCCCCCACGCTCTACCGCGTGGTCTACACGTCGGCGCTGTTGCAGCGCGTGATCGCGCCGATCCTGTATTTCCGCTGTCACAACCCGGACTACCTCTACCGCAAGGTCCTGGAGGTCGACTGGAGCGATTTCCTGCGCCCCGGCCACACCTTCGCGGTCTTCTCCAACGTGACCAATTCCAAACTCAAGGACAGCCGGTTCGCCGCGCTGCGGGTCAAGGACGCGGTGTGCGACCGCCTGCGCGAGGACTCCGGCCAGCGTCCCGACATCGACACCCGCGATCCCCATCTCTGGATCAGCGTCCACGCGTCCAACGACTGGGTCACCGTCGGCGTGGATCTGGCCGGCGGTTCGCTCCACAAGCGCGGCTACCGGATACACTCGGTCGACGCGCCCATGCAGGAGACGGTGGCCGCGGCGATGCTGGCGATGTCGGGCTGGACCGGTGAACGGCCGCTCCACGATCCGATGTGCGGTTCGGGCACGCTCCTGGCCGAGGCGTGGATGCGGGCCACGAACACCCCGACGAGCATCCTGCGCGGTCGTTTCGGGTTCATGCAGCTGCCGGACTTCGATCTGGCGGTATGGAAGAAGATCAAGGCCGACTGCGAGGGCGCGCGCCGCCCGGTTGCCGCGGGCCTGGTCTCCGGCGGCGACCTGGATCCGGAGGCCGTGACCGCCGCACGCGCGAACCTGGCCCGATTGCCGGGCGGCGAGCACATCACGGTGCGGCGCCGCGATTTTCGTCAGGTGACCGGCCTGTCGGATACGGTCATCGTCTGCAATCCGCCGTACGGGATCCGCCTGCAACGGGGCGACGACCTGGCGCGGTTCTACAAGGAGCTGGGCGACTGGCTCAAGTTCCAATGTCCCGGCTGCGAGGCGTACGTGTATTTCGGCGAGCGCGAGCTGATGAAGAGGATCGGGCTGCGGCCGGCGTGGAAGCAACCGCTGCGCAACGGTGGGCTGGATGGCCGTGTGGCGAAGTATGAACTCTATTGAGCGGGCTCTGATCGCGCTGTGCCTCGGCGGCCTGCTGCTGTCGGGCTGCGGGCGCCGGACGCCGCCGCCCGCGGCCGATGCGCCGGCGACGATCGCGGTCGAGCCGCGCCTGTTGCCGCTGGCCGGTCCGGTGGCCTCGCCCGAGGCCGAGATCTCCGCGATGTGTTGGCTCGGCGACCGGCTCCTGCTCGTGCCGCAGCACCCCGAGCGGTTCGCGACCGATGCCGAACCGCTGGGTCTCCTCGTTCTCGACCGCGCCGAGATCGAGGCCGTGATCGACCACCGCAGTCGCGAACCGCTGCGGCCGCGCGCCGTCGTCCTGGATGCGCCCGACCTGATCGCCGGCCTGCCCGGCTGGGACGGCCTCGAAGCGGCCGTCGCGAGCGGAGACACGGTCTACTTCGCGGTCGAGGCGCGCGTCGACGGCGTGATGACCGGCTACCTGCTGCGCGGCCGGCTGGACGCGTCGGGCGAGCCGTTGCGCCTGCGCCTGGACATGGACCGCGTCGCGTCCATCCCGGTGCCCACCAGCATTCCCAACATGTCGCAGGAGGCGCTGGTGCTGTCGGGCGGACGCCTCGGCGTGCTCTTCGAGGCCAACGGCGCGCGCGTCTTCCCCGGCGCCCACGCCGTCTTCTTCGACCGCGACCTGGACCACGCCGGCATCGTGCCGATCGAGCCGATCGAGTACCGCATCACCGACGCCTGCCAGCCCGACGCGGACGGCGTCTTCTGGGTGATCAACTACTTCTTCCCCGGCGAGGGACCGCTGCTCGACCCGCCGTCGCCGCCGTCGGGACCGGTCGAGCAACTGGTGGCGCTACAGGATGTCGGCAACGCGATCATCCGCGCCCCGCGCCCCGCCCTCGACCTGCGCCGCGACCCCGACCAACCCCCGCGCAACTGGGAAGCCCTCGTCCGTCTCGGCGACCACGGTTTCCTGATCATGACCGACCGCTACCCCACCACGCTGCTCGCGTACGTCCCGCTACCGACGGACGCGACCGACGGAGGCGACTGACCATGGCCGACATCGACCGCGGAACCACAATCCTGATCACCCGCGACGGCATGGGCACGGCCACACCTGCGCTCGCCCACAAACTGGCCTGCAGCTACCTCGATCTGCTCGACCTCGAGGACCGCCTGCCCGGTCGCATCTGCTTCTACGCCGAGGGCGTCAAGCTGGCGTGCGCGGGATCGCCGGCGCTGGAAACCCTGGCGGCGCTCGCCGACCGCGGGGTCGAGTTGATCGTCTGCGGAACGTGCCTGCAGTTCTTCGACCTCGAGAAATCGCTCGCCGTGGGCACTGCGGGCAACATGCGGCAGATCCAGGCCGCGCAGTGGGACGCCGCCAAGGTGCTCACCATCTAGCGGCGGACTCAAGTTCCGCGCCCGCCGGCCGAAAACACAGGCAGGCGGCGCCGTGCATCGGCGTCGCATCCCCATGGACTTCGACGGGGAGGCTGCCCGTGAACTGTCCGGCCTGCGGACACATCCTCAGCGCCCATCAGGTGGGCGACATCACCGTGGACATCTGCCGAGGCGGCTGCGGCGGCGTCTGGTTCGATGCACACGAGTTGAAGCGCGTGGACGAATCGTTCGAGCCCGCCGACGACGGTCTGCTCGACGTGCCCCGCGATCCCTCGATCATGGTCGACACCACGGCGCGGCGCCACTGCCCGCGCTGCGACGACACCGTGATGATGCGGCACTTCGTCAGCGTGCGTCGCGAGATCGAGATCGACGAGTGCCCGCGTTGCGGCGGCACGTTCCTCGACCACGGCGAGCTGACGGCGATCCGGTCTCAATTCGCCAGCGAGGAGGCCCGCCGCGAGGCGGCGCGCGACTCGTACAGCGATATGTTCGACGACGAACTGGACGAGGAATCGGAGCAGTCGGAAGAATGCCTGCGGCGTTCCCGCGGCGTGGCCCGCATGCTCCGCGTCGTGCTGCCGAGCTGGTGGCTGCCGGGGAAACAGACCTGGGGCGCGTATTAGCGCCGATCCACGCTTGCGCCCGCGGGCATCCTCGCTTTTGATGTTCCACCATGCCCGGCTCCACGGGCATGGTGGACACCTTGGCGTGAGGACCGAGCCTTTGAGCGACGGCCAACTTCAATCGCCGAATCTGGTGAGACCCTGCGATATCCGCGGGTTGCTCCATGCCCATTCCCGCTATGCCGACGGCGCCCATTCGTTGCGGCGGATGGCGGCGACCGCCATGGAGCTGGGTCTGGAGTATCTCGGCGTCAGCGACCATCTGCGGTCGGAACGTTATCCCGAAGGCATGGATGTCGATGCGGTGCGCGCGCAGTACGAGGAGATCGACGCCCTGCGCGGCGAGCTGCCTCGGTTCACCTTGTTGCACGGCCTCGAGGCTTACGCGGGCCCGGACGGCGCGGTGGACATCCCCGACGGCATCCTCGAGCGCCTCGACTATCTCCTCGTCTCGCTCCCCGACCCCGACGGCCACACCAGGGACAGCTACACCGAAGCCGCGCTTCGGGTGATCCGTCATCCGGCGGTCGACATCATCGGCAAACCGGTCGGGTGCTACATGCTCTCGCGTCCGCCGGTCCCGCTGGACATGATGCGTCTGCTGAAGGCGGCGGCCGAATCGGGCACTGTCGTGGAACTGGATGCGAACCCGGCCTGCTCGGACCTCGACGGGACCCACTGTCGTCTCGCGACCGAACTGGGTGTCGACCTGGCGATCAACGCCAACGCGCACCGGGCGGCGCGGCTCGTCGATTTCCGGCAGGGCGTGGAGATCGCGCGGGAGATGGGGCTGGACTGCGCGCGCATCGTCAACACGCTGACCGCCGAGCAGCTGGCGGTGCGGTTCGGCCGCGGCCGCCTCGCCGGCTAGACCGCGATCGGGCGCGTCCAACGCTCGAGGATATCCCGCAGCGTCTTCTTGTTGACCGGTTTGCTGGCGAAGTCGTTCATGCCGACGGCGAGGCACGCCTCACGGTGTTCGCCCATCACGTTGGCGGTCATCGCGACCACGGGGACAATCGCCCGCTCGCCTTCCTGGGCGCGAATCAACTGCGTCGCTTCGAGGCCGTCCATCACCGGCATCTGGCAATCCATCAGCACGAGGTCGAAGTCGCCGGCGGCGGCCAGATCCACGGCCACGCGTCCGTTCTCGGCCAGGGCGACCCGGCAGCCCAGGTTCTCCAGCAGCCGCGTGGCGACCTTCTGGTTGAAGAGATTGTCCTCCACCAGAAGCACGCGTGTGCCGTCCAGCACGACGGGCGAGTTGTCCTCGGCCGGGACGACCGTCTCGGCGTCGGGGTTGCGGACCGCGTGCAGGGCCTTCCGCAGCGTGGAGCGGCGCACCGGTTTGTGGATGACGGCGGACCAGCCCTCGCGGTCGACGCGCTCGGCGTCGAGGTCGTCGCCGAGAGGCGTCAGCAGGATCATCCGGGGACGTTCGAGGGGCGGCAGCGCGTCCACCGCGCGGAGCATCGAAGTGACCGCCAGCGAGTCCATCTGTCCATCCACGAGCAGCACGTCGCAGTTCGGTTCGCGAAGTTGCGCGATTGCGGCCGGCGTGTCCTGCAGGACGTCGCCGGAGAGGCCAAGGTCGGCGAGGTAGGCATCAAGGCTGGCGGCTGCCGTGACGTTGGACAGGACGGCGAGGTGGCGCACGCCGCGCAGGTCGGGGTCGGGCAGCGGCAGGCGTTCGGGCGACAGTTCGCCCTCGAGCGGGATCGTGACGGTGAAGGTGGATCCCTCGTTGCACTCGCTCTCCACGGTGATCGTGCCGCCCATCAGCTCGACGAGGTTGCTGCAGATGGCCAGGCCCAGTCCGGAGCCGCCGAACCTGCGTGTGTCCGACGTGTCGGCCTGGGTGAACTTCTCGAAGACGCGCGCCCTCTTGTCGGGCGGGATCCCGATGCCCGTGTCTTCGACGATGAAGCGACAACGGTGCTGCTCGTCGAGGTCGACGCGCAGGGCGACGTGGCCGTTCTCGGTGAACTTGATCGCGTTGTTCAGGAGATTCAGGATGATCTGCCGGAGCCGCAGCGGGTCGACCGTGACGTGCAGGCGGGCGGCGGGGTCGAGATGGTAGACCAGTTCCAGGCCTTGTTGCTGCGCGAGGAAGGCCGTCATGTCGACGACCTCGGCCAGGAGCGCCGGAAGATCCACGGAGGCCGGAGCGAGGACCAACAGTCCGGACTCGATCTTGGAGACGTCCAGGACGTCGTTGATCAGGCCGAGGAGCGTGTCGCCGGCCTGGTGGACCATCTCGAGGTAGCGCATTTGTTCGATCGTCGGTTTCAGCCCGCGCAGGATGTCGGCGATGCCGATCACGGCGTTCAGGGGCGTGCGGATCTCATGGCTCATGTTGGCCAGGAATTCGGTTTTGGCGCGGTTGCTGGCCTCCGCGGCGTCCTTGGCCAGTTGCAGGTCCTGGGCGGTGCGCCAGCGCGAGCGGGCGCTGGAGTAGAGGTCGGCCAGGAGGGACAGGACGCGGTGATAGTCGCGGTCGTCGGGCTGCGGGTGTTCGGGGCAGTGGACACCGAGGACGCCCCACAGTTCGCCGTCCTGGTCGTAGACCGGGGCCATGGCCATGTAACGGGCTCCCAGCGCGCGGCCAATGGCGACAACAGTGGGATTGTCCGGCAGACATTCGGGGTCGGCGTAGGTGACGGTCTCGCCGTTCTCGAGGCGCGAAACGGCCCACTCGAAGAATTCCATCCGGTGGATGGCGCGCGCGGGTGTCTTGCCGTCCTGCCAGAGTCGCACGCGGTGGGCCAGGCCCGCCTCGGCATCGATCTTGTAGATGAAGACCGAATCGGCGGCACAGTACCGGCCGATCTCCTCCAGGATGTCGTCGAGCGTCTGTTCGTACTCGTCGATCGACAGGTGCACCAGACGGGTCAGGCAGTGACGCAGCGTGGTCTCACCGCGGAGCTGCTGTTCGATGAGCCGCTCGGCGTTCTTGAGTTCGGTGACGTCGGTGGCCACGCCGAGGATCTGGTCGGGTTCGCCGTTGCCCGCCGGCAGGAGCTGGGTCTGCAGTGTCATCCATCGCCGGCGGCCGGCGGTGTCGACGGACTCGGCGGCGTCGTAGTGTTGCGCGCGACGGGTGTCCAGGATCTTCTGATCGAAGGCGAGGCTTCGCGACACCAGTTCCTGATCCGTGACGACCTCGGTCATCAGACGGCCTTCGAGCTTGTCGCTCGTGCTGCCCATGAATTCGGCGGCGGCGCGGTTGAGCAGGCGGTAGCGGCCGTCGGCGTCGCGGACGTAGACCATGTCGGGCAACGTGTCGAGGACGTGGCGCAGGTACGACCGTTCGCTCGTCTGGATGTGTTCGGCGGTGCCTCGGGCGAGGTCGTAACACAGGCCCAGGACCGGGAAGATGTAGCCGCACCAATGCAGCAGGTCGACGTACTGGAGCATGCTCCCGTCGAGGTTGAATCCAGGCATGAAGAAAACGACCTGGATCAGGGCCTGCGGGAGCATACCGGCGAGGATCGACACGACGTAGACCGACATCGGGCGGCGGTCCAGGAGCGGGCGCAGGAGCAGGGCGCAGCCGATGAAGGCAGCAAGCCGGACGCTGTTGGAGACGATGAGCCCCGCGCGACTGAACTCGTAGACCTGCTGGGCGGTCAGCGATGCGGCGAAGACGACGGCGCCGACCGAGAGCAGCGTGAGCGGCGCCCGTAGACCGGGGAGGCGCCGACGCAGATGCACGACGAGGCAACCGGACAGAATGACGATGACCGAGAAGGAATGGGCGAGCTGGTCGACGTGGAAGACACGCCGCCGGAACATGGATTCAGTCATCCCGTCGCCGGGCATCTTGGCGATCTGGACCGCGGCAGTCAGGGCTGCAAGCGCGAGGGTCAGGGCGAGCAGTCCGATGGTTCGTTCGCCGCGGCGACCGTGTTGGATCGAGATAAAGAGATATAGACCCAGCGTGCCGCCGAACATGAGGATGAGATCAAGGCGCAAGACCGCTCCGGAGAGGTTGTAGCCCGCGAAACTCTCACCGACGCCTCCGAGGTCCATGGCCTGGAAGTGAAAGCCGAACATCTTGAGGATCAACGGCACCAGCGCGCAGACCAGTACCGAGAGAGTCATTTTGATCGTATTGGATCGATCCGAATGCATGCGGCGCACCTTATTACGAGATTGAACGGTGACCTGGTTTTCATATCGGCTGGGGATTCCAGCGGTTTAAGGTATTCCTTAAATAGGACTAGTGTCATCCCGAGGTGACACGGACCGCCGGGCCGCCACCGTCCGTGGACGCCGTGGACGAGTCCTTGTGGTGCCGAGAGTCCTGAAACGCCGATCGGGCGACGGGTCCGCGATTTGCCTGATATCCGCCGAACCGGCCGCACCGCCCGATCACACGGGGCCGGCGCCGGACGCGGACACGCGAGGCCCACGAGGCGCCCGAAACGCTCGAGTCAAGTCGACACCGGGGCCGCCGTCGTCCACGCTCGCGATCCCGATCCGGGGCCATGATCCACGCACCGCCGTGGCCCGGCGAACGGACGGCGCGGCCGGTTCCTGCCCACCGCTTCGCCCCATTCGGGGCGTTCTGCGGCCGTCGTCGTCTCTTCCCCCTCGGCGGCGGCCGCACTTGATCTGTGCCCTGTTTTATGGCAGAATGATCCCGTCTTCCGGCCGCCCAGCGCTCTGCGGCCCTGAATCCCCCGAGCACGTAATCCTCCCGGCGTGCCGCCGTATCCGTGTCACGTTCGCACGCCTGCCGGTCAGGTGCGCGACGGGAGGGCGCCATGAGTTCCCACGCTCACGCGCTCGTCGAGGTCGCCGGGTCCGTGCCCGATGGTCCGCTTCACGAGATTCTCGTGGATCGCGACCTCGCCGCGCACGCCGCCTGCGCCTTCCGCGACGAGAACCACGAACGAGCCGTCGGTCTGGCCGCGCGCCTGCTGCGCGATCATCTGCCCCTGCCGGACGTGCTGGCATCTGCTCCGGAACCCGCCGTCCGCACCGCGCCGCCACCGGATCTCTTCCTGCAGCCGGGACCCTGGGACCTGTTCCGTGATCCGCGGAATCCGGCGGTCGGCGATGTGGTGCTGCTGGCTCTGCGGGCGATGTACGCGCGGCACGCCTACGGCCAGGTGGGAGACTGGGTGGACGTGATCCGGAGACGCGGGGCGGCACCGCCGAACGACATCCTGCCGGAGCTGCTCGTGGGCGCCGCCTACGTCAGCACCAACCGCCTGCGTGAGGGTTATACGGTGTTCGAGGAACTGCTTCGGACGCACCCCGACGCGTCGCCGGAGCGGCGGGCGAACCTGCTGCATAACCTGGGGCTGACACTGTCGCAGCTGGGCGAGTTCCGACGCGCGCGGGAGCTGCTGGCCGAGGCGGTGACGCTCAGCCGGATCTCCGGCGAGACCTGGCAGCTGGGCAAGATCCTGATCGGCCACGCCCTGGTCGAGATCCGCAGCTTCGCGCTGCGCGAGGGCGAGACGCTCCTGCGCGAGGCGGCCGGCAAGCTGGATGCGTCGGGGCAGCGAGTGGTCGCGAATTCGGCGCGGTTCAACCTGGCGATCGCATTGTACAAGCAGGCTCGTCCGGCCGAGGCGCTGGCTGTGGTCGACCGTGTCGAGCCCGAACTCCTGCGGGCGGGTCAGATGCTGTCGTGGGTGCAGACGCGTCTGACGCGTTGCAAGACCCATCTGGTGGCCGGGCGCGCGGACGCGGCCGAGGCGATCGCCGTCGAGATCGAGCGTAAGGCTGCCGCTCGCGCGTTCCTGCGGGAGACGGGCCTGGCCGTCGAGATGCAGGGCGACGCGGCCGTCCTGCGCGGGGATCTCGCCGCAGCCCGCACGTTCTACGACCGCGCCATGGCGATGGCCGACGCGCGCGCCCCGGTCGGCGACATCGCCGCGGGCCTGCGTCGCCGGCTGGGCCAGGTGTCGCTCCTGGAGGGCGACCTGGACCAGGCGTGCGGCCGGCTCCGGGATGCCGTACTCGCCGGTCGCACCGCCGGCGAGGCGTTCGAGGAAGTCGTCAGCGGACGGCTGCTCGCCGACTGCCGGCGCGAATTGGGCGACCCCGAAGCCGCCCGCGCTGCGGCGCACGACGCGGTGTCGCGCGCCCGCACCCACGGCTGCGAGATGGAACTGTCGCGCGCGCTCCTGGCCGAGGCCCGCGCCGAGGCCGTGCTCGCCGCCGGCGGTCTGGGCGGCGACCGCGAGACCGCCTGGGCCCGCGCTGGCGCGGCCCGGCAGAGCGCCGGGCGCCGGGGTGTGCCAGGCCACCGCGACATCTGCGACCGCTTCCTCGCTCGCCTGCGCGAGGCCTGGCGCTCGGCCTGGGTCTGGGCCGGCGGCCCGCCCCCGCCCGAATCCCTGGACGGCGGCGCCGAGCCCGCGTTCGTGGCCGCCTCGCCGGTCATGGTCGACGCCGCGGGCCAGATGGCTCTCGCCGCCGCCAGCGACGACCCGCTCCTGATCACCGGCGAGACCGGCACCGGCAAGGAGGTGGCCGCCCGCCGCGTCCACGGCCTGGGCCGTCGCAGCCGCGGTCCCCTGGTGTCGGTGAACTGCGCCGCCGTCCCGCCCGACCTCTTCGAGCGCGAGTTCTTCGGCCACGCTCCCGGCGCGTTCACCGGCGCGGAGCAGGGCGCGCGCGGCCTGGTGGAGCAGGCGCACCGCGGCACGCTGTTCCTGGACGAGGTCGGCGATCTGCCCGCCGGCCTGCAGGGCAAGCTCCTGCGTCTCTTGCAGGACGGCACGTTCCGACGCCTGGGCGATCCCGCGGAGATGCACGTGGATCTGCGGGTGATCGCGGCCACCAACGTCGATCTGCCGCAGCGCGTGTCGTCCGGCACATTCCGGCGCGACCTCTTCTACCGCCTGTGCGTGCTGGAAGTGGCGTTGCCGCCGCTGCGCGATCGCGAGGGCGACGTGGTTGCGCTGGTGCGGGCGTTCGTGCGGCGCGGTCTGGGCGACGGCGCCGAGCCGGAGGCGGCGTTGCCCGGGGCGGTGCTGGCGGCGATGTCGCGGTACGATTGGCCGGGGAACGTGCGGGAGCTGGAGGGCCTGGTGCGGCGGGCGTGCCTGTTCGCGCGGATGGGCAAGGCGATGCCGACGACGATGGTGCCGGCCGGGTTGCGGGAGGTGATGGAGGCCGGTGAGGAGGAGGACGCGTCGGCGACGGAGAGTTTGAATCTGGACGCGCGGATGGCGGTCGTGGAGCGGGATGTGGTGACGGCGGCGCTGCGGTCGGCGGCGGGAAATCGGGCGCAGGCGGCTCGATTGCTGGGAGTCAGTCGGAAGGCGCTGTATGCGAAGATCCGGCGGCTCGGTTTGGAGTAGAACGGGCCGCAGGTCGCGAATTGGCCTGTTCAAGACGTGGAAAGTCGTGTATGAACGATCAATCGCCCCATGGGCATTTTGGCGACCCCTACGTAGGAGGTTCCTGATCATGCCGAGTTCCTGGAGACCATACATCGCGGGTGCGCTGGTCGGCTTGCTGGCCATCGCGTCGGTGTGGGTGTCGACCGAGACCCTGGGCTCGCCCAAGTATCTGGGCGCGTCCACCACGTTCGTGCGCACGGCGGGGATGCTCGAGCAGAGCGTGGCGGCCACGCACGTCGAGACCAACGAGTACTACCAGAGCAAGAAGGTGCGCGTGGACTGGCAGTTCATGCTGCTGGTGGGCATCCTGATCGGCGCGTTCGCCGCCTCGCGGCTCGACGGGAGTTTCAAGGCGGAAGCCACGCCGCCGATCTGGCGCGAGCGATTCGGCAAGGGCGTGTGGACGCGTGCCGTCGGCGCATTTCTCGGCGGTGTCGTGGCCATGTTCGGCGCACGGATGGCGGGTGGATGTCCGAGCGGGCACGGGCTGAGCGGCTTGATGCAGATGTCGATCAGCGGCTTCATCGCCATGTTCGGCTTCTTCGGCGCCGGCATCGTCGTGGCGCACATGGTGTATCGACGGACGCGCACGCAGGGGGTGGATCATGAATGAGCTGTGGCTGGGACTGATCACCGGCGTGCTGTTCGGGGCGCTGTTGCAGCAGGGGCGCGTGCTCCGCTTCGAGAAGCAGGTCGGGGCCATGCTGCTGCAGGATATGACGATCCTGAAGTTCATGCTGTCGGCCATCGTGGTCGGGATGGAGTGGGTGGTGAACACGATCTGCAACTCGGGCACGGCGACGCCGGCCGCCCGCGCGGAGGCGATCGCCGCGGCCGTGCCGTCCACGAACGGAGCCCGGAACCCGGGCCGGTCGAAGTACGGCCGCACCTTGTCGATCCGCACCCGGCCGACGAGATCGGTGGACTGCAGCGCCATCCCGAAGTCCTCGCGGTACTGCCGGCACGAGGAGTACGACGAGTACGCCG
>CAZJMO010000055.1:0-12307 GCA_964547085.1 uncultured Fibrobacteraceae bacterium
CAAGGAGCTCTACTCCCTGATCCGGTTCAGCGGGGAGGATGTGGCCCCGGAGGCGCCTTCAGGCGGTGTGCCCTTCATCGACACCGACATCTTCTCGTTCGTGTACGGCAACACCAGTGCCGGCGAGCGGATCATCGACTCCCAGTATGCGTCGAGCACGTTATATGTGGCCGACTCGATCGAGGGACAGCTCCTGTTCGGCGTCAACTTCGCCGACGGGCGGATCAAGGGCTACGGGCTGGTCATGCCGGGCATGGGCGACAAGACCTTCTTCGTCCAGTGCGTGCGCGGCAACACCGACTACGGGATCAATGTCTTCACCGACAACGGAGACGGCACCGTCAGCGACGACGCGACCGGCCTGATGTGGGCGCAGGACGACAGCGGGGTCGACGTTTCGGCTGGTTTGAACTGGGAGGAAGCCCTGGCGTGGGTCAAAACGCAGAATGCCGCCGGGTTCCTCGGCTACGGTGATTGGCGCCTGCCCAACGTCAAGGAACTGCAGAGCATCGTCGACTACACGCGGTCACCCGCGACGACCGGTTCCGCAGCCATCGATCCGGTGTTTCACGCCACCTCGATCATCAATGAGGCGGGCGAGGCCGATTACGCCTTCTACTGGAGCAGCACGACCCACGCGAGTGCCATGGGCGGCGGGAGCGGCGCATACGTGGCCTTCGGACGGTCGCTGGGATACATGGACGGGTCCTGGGGCGATGTGCACGGGGCGGGATCCCAGCGCAGCGACCCGAAGTCCGGCGACCCCGCGGATTTCCCCACGGGCAACGGACCTCAGGGCGACGCCATCCGGATCTACAACCACGTTCGGCTCGTCCGGTAGGGAGGACGGGGGGCTCTCAGAACCCCCCGTGAAACGCCGGCGAACGCGAGGACCATCGGCGACGAACAGGGCCGCTCCATCCGGAGCGGCCCTTGATCGACTCGATGATGTCCGTGCGACGCTACTTCACCTCGATGTTCAGCACGGCTTCGCCGATGGGATAGGTCGTTGCCGAACCGCTGGGATGGAGGCGACAGGCCAGCGTATGCGTCCCCGCGGAGAGGAACGTGGCGCCGATGTTGGCGCGGAACGGGGACTCGATCGTGGTCCCGGCGATCATGCGCGCGTTTTTGCCGTCGAAGACGATCTGGATCCAGGCACCCTCGGCGTTGGCGGCCTCGGCGTCGAATGCGACCTCGTAGTCCAGGTCGGATCCCAGCGAAACCACCACGGGATTCTCCTCGGGACTGACGAACGAGATGTCGACCCTGGAGAATGTCCGGAGAACGGTCTCGTAGACCGAGAACCCGTCCAGGGACTTGAGCAGGTCGATTTCGACGATGTAGTTCATGGTCTCGAAGGAGATCTCGAAATAGACCGTCTTGCAGGTCAGGTTCGGCACGGTGAAGCGGTCCTTGGTCTGGACGATGCCCTGATAGCTGCCGTTCTTCAGGTCGAGGCCGTCCTCTGCCGCTTCGGTCTTGATCTTGTCGAAGAAGCTCTTCGCGGACGCGTCGATCTCGTCGGTATCAAACGTGAGCATCTCTTCCTTGATCTCTTTTTGCTTGGCCGTGCCCTCTTCCAGGCTCGCCGCGATGGTCGCGACGGATTCTTCGGTCAGGAACAGGCCGGAGAAGGCCGCGAAGTCGTCGTTCTGGATCGTCTCGAACACGGCCTGACAGAGATCTTCGTCTGTCGAGAGAGTCGAGCCCGAATCGCAGGACGCCAGGCCGAAAACGCCGAACACCAGCGCGACCGCCAAGACCAACGTTGCCTTGTTCATCAGAATTCATTCCCTTCGGATGCAACCGATGTCGATCCTGTCGCCTCATCGTTCACGGAGGTGGATGGACGGATCAACGGTGTGATTCACGGGGACCCGGTGAAGTTCGGAAATGTAGCCGAAAGGCGGGGATAATGAAACGGCAATATCTAACGAGCCGGCGCCGGAATCCGGCCGATTCACGTTTCGTTCCGCGCCCTGGATTTGACCACGGTCGCCGGCGCATGATCTCCGCGCGGGAGGTTTCGCCATGTCCGGCCCCCCGACCTCATCCCCATTTCTTCGTCTCCTTGTCATCGCCATCGCGCTCATCGCCGTGAACGTGCCCGTTCATGCCGGCCGGAACGTATCTCGTGCGGCTCGCGGGCGAAAACCTGCTCGAGGTGCGGAAGCTGCAGCTGGTGCGGTGAAGGACCGCGGATGTTTCCGGACGGGCGCGACGGCGTGTGGTCTTGACACCCTCGCGCCCATCGAATATCCTCGTTCAATCGTGGTGAGTTAATCGACAACTTGCCGCCACGTTAAACAAGGTGCTAAAGAGTCGGGCAGTCGAAAATCCGGATTGGCCGCCGTCGGCCACCTCCTGTCGACCACCCCGCTTGCGCACGCAACCGGGGCGTTTTTTGCCCCTCTGGCAGGAGGTTCCATCCATGCGTCATTCCCACTCGTTCACGTCGGAGTCGGTCACCGAAGGTCATCCCGACAAGGTCTGCGACCGCATCGCCGACGCGATCCTGGATGCCCACCTCGCGGGCGACCCCGACAGCCGCGTGGCCTGCGAGGTCATGGCCAAGGGCGATCGCGTGATCCTGGCCGGCGAGATCCGCTCGACGGCCCGCCCGGACCACGAGGCGATCGTGCGCCGCACCCTCGAGTCGATCGGCGATTCGCCCGACGTGCGGATCGACGTGCTCCTGAGCGTCCAGTCTGCGGAGATCGGCCACGCGGTCGACGGCGGCCCGGACCTGGGCGCCGGCGACCAGGGCCTGATGTTCGGCTACGCCACTGCCGAGACGCCCGAGCTGATGCCGATGCCGATCCTGCTGGCGCACCGTCTCGCGCGCGGTCTCGCCGCCGACCGCCACGAGGCCCGCATACCCTGGCTGCGCCCCGACGGGAAGACGCAGGTCACCGTCCGCTACGAGGACGGCGCGCCCGTGCGCGTCGAGAAGATCCTGCTGTCGACCCAGCACGCTCCCGATGTCGAGCAACCTGAGATCGCGCGCTACGTCCGCGACGACCTCGTCCCGCGATCGCTCGGTCCCTGGCACGATCCGGCCGCCGAGATCCTCACCAACCCGTCGGGTAGCTTCACGCACGGCGGTCCGGCCGCCGACTGCGGCGTGACCGGCCGCAAGATCATCGTCGACACCTACGGCGGCGCCGCGCGCCACGGCGGCGGCGCGTTCAGCGGCAAGGATCCGTCCAAGGTGGACCGCAGCGCGGCGTACTTCGCCCGCTTCGTGCCGCGGGAGATCGTGCGCGCGGTTTCGACTTCCGCCCCGGCGCCATCCTCGAGCGCCTGGATCTCTGCCGGCCCATCTACGAGGCGACCACCAACTACGGGCACTTCGGACGCGCGGGATTCCCGTGGGAAGAGGCGGCGGCCGGGACCGCAGAGGGAGGTGCGGCGCGATAACCGGGGATTCGAGCGATCACCCTCGTTCAAGAACGCTGGATGCCGCACCGGTGATACCGTATCGTGTTCCATTAGAGGAGGGGGTTTCATCATGAACGGTATCGATATTCGCACGGCCATCATGGTCGGCGTCCTGGCGGTGCTCGCCTTGACCGTGGGATGCGACGACGACCCGTCAGCGCCCGTCGATCCTGATGGCCGCGAGGTCATCGACGGGGACGTTGTAATCGCATGTCAAGACCATCTCGAGCTCTTTGAAGGGGTCAAGTGCATCACCGGCTGGCTTCAAGTCGGCGGGCGTGAGATCGTGAATCTTGATCCGCTGTCGAGTTTGGAATCGGTGCAGTTGTTGTCGATTAGTAGCACGGCCGTTTCCACAACCGAGCCGCTCTCGCGACTTACCGTCGTGGAACAGAGCTTGAACATCTCACGCAACGACAGCCTCACCTCGCTCGCCGGCCTGTCGGGGATCAGGTCGGTGCGGAGTATCTTAGTCATGCAAAACCGTCAACTCCGTTCGCTGGAACCTTTGACGAGCCTGCCCAATGTCGCCCAGCTCTCAGTCTCATATCTACAACGCCTCCGACACGTCGACCTTCATGCGTGCTGCGATTCATTGACGTATTTGGCCATCGGCAGTTGCGACTCGCTGACCACCCTGGACCTGGCGTCACCGCTCCAACAACTTCAATCAATTGAATTATGTGGATTACCGCGACTTGAGAGCGTGACACTCAATGATGCAGAGTTGCCGTCGCTTGAGAGGTTGACCTTGAACGGTATCCCCTCGGTTCCCTTCAGCTCGATTTCCTGCTCGAACCTGGATAAGCTCCACGTTTTTGGTGTCGGTGCGATCACTGACTTCTCCTGGCTCCAGGTTTCCGGCTATCTCGGTGATGTCGATATTCATTACCTCAATACGCTGGAGAGTCTGGACGGATTGGAGGGTGTCGACAGGATCGAAAACCTGTCGGTCGTAAACGTCCCTGCTCTGAGAGACATCTCGGACCTAGCCGACGTAAACGAGATCGGCGAACTCTATCTGGTCGATTGTCCGTCGCTTGAATCGGTCGAAGGCCTGTCGGGGTCCTATGACTCTTGCTGGTTGAGAGAATGCGCCATCCGGGATCTGTCGGGAATCGACGCAACCTTTGATTGCGGGGACTTCAGATTGTACGGATGCGAGGCCTGTACGAGCCTGGAAGGGATGAGGGGCGTCAAACAACTGGAACTCTCGGAGCTTCCATTGCTGACATCGCTTCAGACAGGTCGAGACCATCCCGAACTCGAATCGTTGACCATCGAGTCCTGTTCCGGATTGACCTCACTCGAGGGGCTCTCGGAACTTCCGGCGCTGGAGTCCGTGTCTCTTACCGACTGCGACCGTGTGCCTGATCTGACCGGCATATCCTGGCCCGATACCGTCGGCGCCATCGCGATCCGGGATTGTGATCAATTCTCTTCGCTCACCGGTCTCGAGAATGTCAGGGCCATTCGGTATCTCTCTATCGTCGGCAACCGATCGTTGCCGACTGCCGATATCGAAGCGTTCATCGACACGGTGTCCATCATTGAGATTGCGATCTACACCGGTAATGGATAGTCGACCGAATCCGACGCAGGTTCTTTCCGCCCATTTTCCCTCGACGTCGACACCTGCGGCACGGGCGAACCGCTGATGGCCCTTGAGATCGCGCGGGCTTTCCTTGGGAAGACGCGGCGGCCGGGACCGCCGAGGAAGATGCAGCGCGATAACCGGGGATTCGAGCGATCACCCTCGTTCAAGAACGCTGGATACCGCACCGGCGATACCGTATCATGCTCCGATAGAAGAGGGGATTTCATCATGAACGGTATCGATATCCGCACGGCAATCATGGTCGGCGTCGTGGCTGTGCTCGCCCTGGCCACGGGTTGTGACGACGACCCGTCAGCGCCCATCGATCCCAATGGCCACGAGATCATCGAAGGCAACGTGTGGATCCAGTCCCAGGACCATCTCGAGCTCTTTGAAGGGGTCAAGTGTATCACCGGCCTGCTTCAAGTCATCGGGCGTGAGATCGTGGACCTCGAGCCGCTGTCGAGTTTGGAATCGGTGCAGTCGTTGTCGATCAGTTATACCGCCGCCTCCACTCTCGAACCTCTCTCGCGACTCACCACCGTGGAAAACGAATTACGCATCTCAGACAACGACAACCTCACCTCGCTGGAAGGCCTGTCGGGACTCACGTCGGCGCATGAGATCTCGATCTTGTCCAACGAGCAGATCCGTTCGCTGGAGCCTCTGGGCAACGTATCCGATCTCGGCGTGCTCCGGATCGAATACCAGGATCGCCTGCGGCACTTCGAATGTCCGGCAAGCAGTGATTCGTTGACTCAATTGTTCATCTCTCGTTGTGACTCGCTCTTCAGCCTGGAGCTGACTCCACCTCTCGACCAACTTCAGTCGATCGGCGTGTTCCAATTACCTTGCCTCGAGAGCATGACGTTCAACGATGCCGAGTTACCGGCGCTTGCGAGCTTGCGCTTGGGCTATCTTCCCGCGGCTTCCATCGGCTCGATATCCTGCCCAAACCTGAAGTACCTCTCCGTGATCGATGTCGACGAGATCCTTGACCTCGATTGGCTCGAGGTTTCCGGCGATCTCGACGGCGTTCGCATCGGCCGGCTCGAAGCGCTGGAGAGTCTGGACGGATTGGGGGGTGTCGACAGGATCGAAGACCTGTCGGTCGAGAATGCCCCTGCTCTGAGAGACATCTCGGACCTGGCCGGCGTGAACGAAGTCGGGCAACTCTCCCTGGTCGATTGTCCGTCGCTCGAATCGGTCGAAGGTCTGTCGGGTTCCTATGAGTCTTGTTCATTGCGTGATTGCGCGATCCGGGATCTGACGGGAATCGGTGCGACCTTCGATTGCCGGATTCTCCAATTGTCTGGATGTGAGGCCTGTACCAGCCTGGAAGGGATGTGTGATGTCGAAGAACTTCGACTCTCGGGACTCCCGGTGCTGAAATCGCTGGGGTCAGGTGGCGACATCCCCGAACTCGAGACTCTGTTCATCACGTCCTGTTCCGAATTGACTTCGCTCGATGGTTTTTCGGGGCTTCCGGCGCTGCGTTATCTCATGATCCGGTTTTGCCCCTCGATCGAGTCTCTCGATGGAATCCCGACTCTTCCCAGCCTGGTCAACCTCACCATTACCGACTGTGGAAATCTGACGCGGCTCTCGATCCCGGGAGAACTTCAAGCGCTGAGATACGTGGATCTCTCCAGTTGCGGCCGTGTGCTTGATTTCACCGGCTTGAATTGTCCCGACACCGTCTATTCCGTCTCGATCTCGGATTGTGCGCAACTCACCTCGTTCGCGGGACTCGAAGGCATCCGGACCATCGCCGGCCATCTCTCGCTCTACGATTGCGATCAGTTCTCTTCGCTCGCCGGTCTCGAGAATGTCGAGACGATTCACGATCTCGCTTTCAAGAGAAATTGGTCCCTGCCCATCTCCGCCATCGAAGCCTTCATCGACACCGTGACCATCACCGGGACCGCGGAATACCCCTGAACGACGGCGTCGCCACAGCCTGAAATTTTCCCTTGGTGATCGACGCTTCACCGGCATTAATGGAACCTGGAAACCCCCGAACGCCGCGTGCCCCGAGCGCCGCCCCGACCTACTCGAAGGCAACCAGATGAACAACGCTCTCACCGGGATCGTCATCAACGCCCTGGTCTTCAAGGCGGTCGGCGGTCTCGGTATCTTCCTGCTCGGCATGAAGTTCATGTCCGACGGGATGCAGGCCGTCGCGGGCAACCGCCTGCGGAGCCTCATCGGCGCGGTGACCAGCCACCGGCTCGCCGCGTGCGCCATCGGCACCATCGTCACCAGCGTGGTGCAGTCCAGTTCGGTGACCACGGTCATGGTCGTCGGCTTCGTCAACGGCGGCTTCATGACGTTGATGCAGGCGCTCGGCGTGATCATCGGCGCCAACGTCGGCACGACCATCACCGGCTGGATCCTGGCCCTGCAGATCGGCAAGTACGGTCTGCCGATCCTGGGCATCGCGGCGCTGATTTATCTGTTCGTGAAGAACGAGCGGACGCGCTACACGGCGATGGCGGTCTGCGGCATAGGGATGATCTTCTTCGGGCTGGAGACCATGTCTTCCGGGTTCAAGAATCCGGAGGTCAACGACCTGCTCGTGCAGCTGTTCTGCACGGTGAACGGCGACTCGATGATCGGCGTCCTGAAGTGCGCCCTCGTCGGCTGCCTGGCCACCATGGTGGTCCAGTCGTCGTCCGCGACCCTCGGCATCACCATCGCGCTGGCGCAGTCGGGAGTGATCGAGTTCCCCACGGCTGCGGCGCTGATCCTGGGCCTGAACGTGGGCACCACCATCACGGCGTTCCTGGCGTCGCTCGGGGCCTCGGTGAACGCCCGGCGCGCGGCGTACGGTCACATCATCTTCAACGTGGTCGGCACGATCTGGCTGGTTCCCATCTTCCTCTGGTACACGGAATTCATCGACCTGATCCTGGGCGCGTTCGGGTCGGCGTTCTCGTTCACGCCGGGGATCGTCACCAGGATCGCGCTGGCGCACTCCTGCTTCAACATCGTCAACACGATCGTCTTCCTGCCGGCGCTCCGGCCGTTCGCCAAACTCGTGACCCGTCTGGTGCCCGACAAGGGCCAGCGGGAGACTCCGCATCTGACGTTCCTGGATGTCCGCCTGCTCGACTCGCCGGCCATGGCGATCGCGCAGTCCCAGGACGAGATCCAGCGAATGGGCCATCACGTCGCCAAGATGAGCACGATGCTGCGCACGGCCCTGCAGTCCGACGTGATCGACGAGAACGTCACGCGTCGGGTCCTGCACCGCGAGGAGATCCTGGATGTCATGCAGGGCGAGGTCACGGAGTTCCTCGGCCACATCCTGTCGGGAAGCATCCCGTCCAAAATCGTGGCGGCCAGCAAGGAGCAGCTCCGGATGGCCGACGAGTACGAATCGATCGGCGACTACTACGCCAAGATCCTCAAGTGCAACCTGAAGCGGATCAAGCGCGACATCGGGTTCAAGAACGGCGGCCGCGAGGATCTCCTGAAGCTGCACGACATGGTCGACGAGTACGTGTCGATGATCTCCGAGAGTGTGGCCGCGCGACGTCCCGAGGTCCTCAGCAAGGCCAACATCCAGGGCGAGGCCATCACCGTCTTCGCCAAGGAGGCCCGGCGGCGGTACCTGGCGCTGCTGGGCGAGGAGAACGTCTCGCCGCGCGCGGCCCTGATCTACACCGACATGCTTGTCGGGTACCGGCGGACCACGGACCACGCCCTGAACATCGCCGAGACGCTGGCGGGCGAGAAGTGATGATCACATACCGGACCCTGGCGGAGACCGACCGAGAGACCATCTACGAGGCCTTCGCCGGCGCCTTCGCCGACTATGTCGTCGATATCCGGATGACCCCGGCCATATTCGCCGATATGATCGAGCGGCGGGGCTTTCTCCCGGGCGCCTCGATGGGGGCGTTCGACGGCGAGCAACTCGTGGGCTTCATCCTCAACGGGGTTCGGCCCTGGCGGGGAACGCTGACCTGCTACGACACCGGCACCGGGGTGCTGCCGTCTCATCGCGGCCGGGGACTCTCGAAGAAGATGCTCGGCGAGCTCGCGGGCGTGCTCCGTGCGTTGGACGTTCAGCAATACCTGCTCGAGGTGATCCAGACCAACGAGCCGGCCTACCGGATCTATCTCGACGCGGGATTCCGGGTCACGCGCAACTTCTGCTGCTATCTGACCTCGGACAAGCGCGGCCTGGCGCTCGACGCCGCCGGCCGCCTCGAGGAGACCACCGACCCCGACTGGGATCTTTACCGGAGCTTCTGGAACCACCACCCGTCGTGGCAGAACTCGATCGAAGCGGTTCGGTCCAAGCTCGACGACTTCTGCATTCTCGAGGTGCGCGACCCGGAGACGGAGCGGACGCCCCTGGGCTACGGCATCATCCACCGGACCTCGGGCGACATCCCGCAGTTCGCCGTCGCGGGCGACCACCGGCGCTGCGGTCACGGCCGTCGTCTCCTGGCCGGGCTGCTCGAGCGGACCGGTTCCGACGCGGCGAAGGTACTCAACGTCGAGGAGACCGACCAGGCCACCAACGGGTTCCTCCGTACGCTGGGCTTCGACGAACCCGTCGCGCAGTACGAGATGATCAAACCATTGTAGCGCCATGCAAGCGTTGGCAGTCCCGCAGCTCTCTGCCATTTCACTTTGCGCGGCGGCCGAACAAAGTGTTATGATATCAATGACAGCCAAGGAAAATACGTGGTTTTCCTGTCCCCCTCGGTACCGCATACCCGGGAGCGCGGCCGCATGATGTCCCAGAGAACCAGCATTCTCGTCGGATGGTGCCTTTTCGCGACCATCGCGTTGATCGGCTCCGTCAGTCCCGCCAACGCCGCCCTGTCGCTCGCGTGGTCGGACGAGTTCGACGGCGACAGCCTGGACACCGGCAACTGGACGATCGACATCGGTGACGGCTGCCCGGATCTCTGCGGGTGGGGCAACAACGAGCTGGAATACTACCGGGCGCAGAACGTCGCGGTGACCGGCGGCAACCTGATTCTCACGGCGCGCCGGGAATCCTACGCCGGCCGGGTCTTCACCTCGGGCAAGGTCCATACGCGGGACAAGCGGTCCTTCCTCTACGGACGGATGGAGATGCGGGCCAAGATCCCCACGGGCGACGGAATCTGGCCCGCGTTCTGGATGATGCCGCAGGACGACGTCTACGGCGGCTGGGCTGCGAGCGGCGAGATCGACATCATGGAATCCGCGAACACCACGGACTGGATCAACGGAACGATCCACTACGGCGGCACCTGGCCCGACAACACGTCCCAGCACGGCACCTACGATCCGGGCAACGTGAACTTCGCCGACGACTTCCACGTCTACGCGGTCGAGTGGGAACCCGAGGAGATCCGCTGGTACGTGGACGGCGTGCTCTTCTCCACGAAATACAGCTGGCAATGGCGCTCCGACGGCGCTCCCGACAATCCTCTCGCGCCCTTCGACCAGGACTTCTACCTCATCCTGAACACCGCGGTCGGCGGCTACTACACCGGCTGCACCGAGACGTGGTGCGTCACCGCGGATCTGCCCCAGGAGTACGTCATCGACTACGTCCGGGTCTACCAGGAGAGCTCGAACCTCGCGCCGACCGTGTCCATCACCGATCCCACCGAGGGCGACAATCCTCCGGCAGGCGACATCACGATCAGCGCCGTCGCCGCGGACGAGGATGGCACGATCACCGCCGTCGAGTTCTACGCCGGCACGACGTTCCTCGGTGAAGACACGACCGAGCCCTACGCCTTCACCTGGACGTCCGTCGCCGACGGGTGCTACGCGATCACCGCCCGGGCCGTCGACGACGCCGGCGCGTTCGGCACCGACACGGCCGACATCACCGTCGGCACGGGTTGCGGCCAGGCGTCCTTCCTTGGCGCCCCGGCCGTCCTGCCGGCCAGGATCGAGGCCGAGGACTACGACATCGGCGGGGAAGGCGTCGCCTATCACGACACCGATTCAGGCAACACCGGCGGCCAGTACCGCATGACGGAAGACGTCGACGTCCAGACATGCACCGACGTGGGCGGCGGCTACAACGTGGGCTGGCTCATCGAGGGCGAGTGGCTCGAGTACACCGTGGACGCGCCGGTCGCGGGGGACTACCCGATCGAGATCCGCGTGGCGTCCCAGTCCGTCGGCGGCGTGTTCCACATCGAGTTCAACGGCGACGACAAGACCGGCGACGTCACCGTGCCGGTCACCGGCGGGTGGCAGACGTGGACCACGGTCTCGACGACCGCGGCGCTCGAGTCCGGCCTGCAGGTCATGCGGTTCGTCCCCACCGTCGAGGGCTTCAACCTCAACGCCGTCGACATCCTCGAGCCGACGGTCGTGGCCGTGTCCGACCTCCAGCCGGCAGGCTTCGCGCTGCTGCCCTGCTACCCCAACCCCTTCAATCCCCGGACGACCATCGCCTACACGACCGATGTCGCCGGCATGGTGCGCCTGCAGGTCTTCGATCTGCGCGGCCAGCTCATCGCGACGCTGGTCGACGAATCCCTCGCGGCAGGCGCGCACGAAGTCGTCTGGCAGGGTCGTGATTCCCGCGGCGACGAGGTTCCCAGCGGCGTCTACTTCTCCCGCCTGGAATCCCGCGGCAAGCTGGCGCACGGGCGAATGGTGCTGGTTCGGTAGCGAACCGGGATTCCCGCGCACCGGGGAATTCGGGCGGATCCACAATCCGACCTTGCAACAGAGTCGCCAGTCAGTAGTACTAGACGGGCGCGACCACGCCGCCGGCGGCCGTGCGCCAACCCCATGCCCCGGAGGATCCACATGCTGAACAAGGCGACCGCGGTCCTGGTGATCGGCGTCCTGCTGATCCCGACCCTGCTGCCGGCGAGCGACCTGCCCGCCTACGAACCCGACGCCAACCACACCCGATCGCAGGTTCCCGACGCCTACAAGTGGGATCTGACACCGCTCTACCCGTCGGTCGATGCCTGGGAAAACGAAATGACCGTTCTCGCCGATGAGGTCGGCAAGCTGGTCCGCTTCCGGGGCAAGCTGACCGACCCCGCGGCCATGCGCGATTGCCTCGACCTCTACTTCGGTCTCCACGACCGGGCCAGCCACCTCACCCAGTACGCCAACCTGGCCCTGGACTCGGAGCTCACCGACGAGACGCTGCAGTCGCGCCAGCAGCGCAGCCTGAACCTCATGAACGACCTCATGGCCGCCGCCGGCTTCATGCGCGGCGAGCTGCTGGCGATCGACGATGACGACATGGCCCGCGCGTACGCCGTCGAGAACGGT
>CAZJMO010000055.1:12317-12712 GCA_964547085.1 uncultured Fibrobacteraceae bacterium
GAGGCCGAGCGCGTGTTGCAGCTGACCGGTGACAACCTCTGGGCCGAGATCGACCTCAACGAGATTCCCAGCCCGCTGGAGACCACGTTCGGCGCGCTGCTCAACAACATCCGCTGGCCCATGGTGCACGACGCCGACGGCCGGGAGGTCCAGCTCACCCTGTCGAACCTGGGCCGCTTCCGCAGTTCGTCCGACCGCGCGGTGCGCGCCGAGGCCATGGCCGCGTTCTTCGCCACCCTGCGCCAGTTCCAGCACAGCTTCGCCGCCACGCTGGGCGGACAGTTCCAGCTCGACGTCGCCTACGCCCGGGCCCGCGGCTACGACACCGCGCTCGAGGCGTACCTCGACAAGGACGGCCTGGATGTCGCCGTGCACGACAACCTCATCGCCGCGGT
>CAZJMO010000056.1:0-5656 GCA_964547085.1 uncultured Fibrobacteraceae bacterium
TTTGCGGTGAAAATCTTCCACACCGACGGGGAAGAAGGCCGTGCATCCGGAGACCGTCAGCGAGCGCTCGCGGATCCTGCGCGACCTCGCCCGCGCCAAACGCGACCGTTTCCACGCGTCGCTCGTGGGACAGACCCGCGAGGCCATCGTGGAGAACCCGGACAGCCACGACGCCTCCCTTCACCTGGCCACCACCGACAACTACGCGGCCGTCACCGTTGCGTGTGACCTGCCGCCGGGCACCCTCATCCAAGTGCGGCCCAACGCCTGGCGCGACGGTCGCCTGCACGCTCATCTGGAGGGCGTGCTGCGGAAGGTCACTTCATGAGCCACACCTTGATTCCCGGCCCGGCGGGGCGCGACGAACGCCCCGACCCGTGCTCCGGTCGCCGCGTCTACATCGAGACCTACGGCTGCCAGATGAACGTCTACGACTCGCAGGTCATCATGGGCCTGCTCGGCGACATCGGCATGGTCCGCGTCGACGATCACCTGCAGGCCGACGTCGTCCTGCTCAACACCTGCTCGGTCCGCGACCACGCCGAACACCGCGTTATCAGCCGCGTCGGAGAACTCCGCCACCTGCGCGACCAAGCCGGCCTACCGCCTGCGGTGACGGGGATCTGCGGCTGCATGGCCGAACGCATGTCGGCTGAGCTTACGCACCCGAAGTACCACCTCGACCTGGTCGTGGGGGTCGATCGCTACGACGACCTGCCGCGTCTGATCGCCGAGCGTCTGCCCGACCTCGACGCCGCCCCGCACCGCGCTTCGCTCGCCGTCGGACACGATGCGGACATCCACTACGTCGCTCCGGTCGACCTGTACCCGACCAACAACTCGCACCTGGTGACCATCCACAAGGGCTGCGACTACCGCTGCACGTACTGCATCGTTCCGTACACCCGCGGACCGCAGAGCGAGAAGGATCCCGGGGTCATCCTGGACGAGATCCGCACGATCGTCGAACGCGGCGGCAGCGAGGTCACGCTGCTGGGGCAGAACGTCTCGGCCTATCGCTGGCACGACGGCGACCTCGACTTCGCGGACCTGCTCGAGCAGGTCGTGCGCATCGACGGCCTGGAGCGGATCCGCTTCCTGACAGGCCACCCCTGCGACATGCACGAGCATCTCATGGACGTGATCGGCGCCGAGGACAAGATCTGTCCGTGGCTCCACCTGCCGCCCCAGAGCGGCAGCGACCGCGTCCTGCGCCGCATGAAGCGTCGCTACAAGCGCGACGACTACCTGGCCATGGTCGCGTACGCCCGTCGCGTGATTCCGGACGTCAGCTTCAGCGGCGATTTCATCGTCGGCTTCCCCGGCGAGACCGACGCGGACTTCGAGGAGACCCTGAGCCTCCTGCGCGCCGTGCGCTACGACGCTATCTTCTCCTTCAAGTACAGCGAGCGTCCCGGCGTGCCGGCCGCCCGCCTCGACGACGACGTCACCTTGGACCAGAAGAAGCAGCGCCTGGCAGCCCTGATGGAGACCCAGTCGACCATCTGGCGCGACATCGCCGACGCCCAGGTCGGCAAGATCTGGCAGGCGGTCGTCGAGGAACCGGCGCGGAAACAGGCCGGCCACTGGCGGCTGCGCACGCCGAACAACCGCAAGGTCATCGCGGCGATGGACGGTCCGCAGCCCGGGCGGATCGTGACCGTGCGCATCGACGGCTGGCGCAACAGCGCCTTCCTGGGAACGGTCGTCTGAGAGTCGGGGTTGGACGAAGAGCGCGATTCGGGTACATTGCTCCGGAGGACCGATCCGGAAACGGACCTGCAAGTGAGGTGCACGCCGTGTGGGTAATCAGGCTCGTCGTTTTCCTGTTGCTGCTGTTCGTGCTGGTCTACGTCTTCGCCGCCAACGCGGCGCAGACCGTCGACCTCAACTTCTTCGGACGCGAATACCTCGACCTGCCGCTGTTCTGGGTCGTCGCATCGTCGTTCGCGCTGGGTTTCCTCGCTGCGTTGGTCGGCATGGGCGCGCGCGAATGGCGCCACCGCCGCGACATCGGGCGTCTGCGCAAGCAGAACGCCGTCATGGATCAGGAACTGGCCGATCTGAGGACCCTGCCTTTGCAGGAACTCGCGGGCGAGTCCACGGCGAAGGACGACTGAGGTGTGGATCGACCTCTGGCCCTGGCTGCTCGGTGCGCTGGTCCTGTTCCTGGCCTCGGCGGCGCTCTGGCTGGCGTTGCGCCGGCCGCGCGCGCAGGTCTCGTCGGATCTTCGTTCGCTGGCGATCGAGCGCTGGCTGGCCGGTGACCTGACCGGCGCGCGGGATCTCCTGCGCGAGGTCGTGCAGCGACATCCCCAAGACAGCGAACCGTACCTGCATCTGGGCACGCTCATGCGCGAGACCGGCGATCCGCGTCGCGCTGCGGCGCTGCATCGGAGCCTCGCGGTGCGCGCCGACCTGTCGCCCGCGCGCCGCGTCACCGTCGGCCTGGAACTGGCGAGCGACCTCGTTGAACTGAAGCGCTGGTCGGAGGCGGACGAGGTCCTGTCGCAACTCGGCACCGTCGCCGCCGATCAGCTGCGCTGGTTCCTGCTGCGTTTCGCGGCCGCGATCGGGCGCAACGATCCCGACGCCGCGCTCACCGCGCTGCGCGAGGGGGAGAAGCGGCTGCGTGGTGCCGACGCCGCATCGCTGCAGGACCTGCGCGCCGCCTGGCTCACCGACCGCGCTCTGGCGCACGTCCGCGCCGGCGAGACCGACAGGGCCCGCGATGTCCTCGGAAAATGCCGCGGACTGGTGCCGGCCGCGGGCCGGACACTGCTGGTCCGGGCCATGCTCGCAGCCGCCGACCACGACGCGGACGGCGCCGTCGCCGCCGTCGCCGACGGCCTGGCCAACCATCCGGCCGAGATGGCGCCCGCGCTGCACCTGCTCGAGGGCGTGCTGCTGGAGACCGGCCGCTTCACCCGCGTGGTGCCGATCCTCGAGACCGCGTGCGGCGACGAGTCGGCCCCGCCGTCGCTCTGGATGGCGCTGGCGCGGCTCTACGAGAAGCTGGATCGTCGCGCCGACGCGCTGCGCCTGTTGTCGAGCAAACGCGGCGACCCGCGCCTGACGCCCGACGCCGCCGCACCTTACCTGGGCCTTCTGACCTCGGAACACCCGGACGCCGCCTTCACCCGCGTCTGGAACACCCTGGGCGTTCCCGGGCTCCAGCACGGCCTGCAATGCGCGGTCTGCGGCCGCCGCGAGTCCGAGATCCGCTGGTTCTGCCCGGACTGCCTCAGCCCCGACTCGTTCGTTCCCGGCCCGACCAGCAACCGCACCGACCTCGTTCGTTCGCCGGCAGAATCGCGGTCGACACCGCCGCGCTACTGATTGTCATCCCGGGAGCCGACCTTGCGTTCGCACCGACATCTACTCCGACGTTACTGGCCTCCACTGGGTGGCCTCGGCGCGCTCGTGGTCTTCCTGACCGCCGCGGCCGCCACCGGTTCCCTCGGGGAGGTCGCCGACCTCTTCCGCGACGGCCGTTACCAGGAAGCCCGCCAGACGCTCGACGCGGAGGAGCCGTCCGACGCCGCCACGCTGTGGCAACAACGCCTCACGACGGATCCGGACCGGGCGATCGAACTCGCCCTCGACCAGGCCCGCGACCGGGACCTGCCCCGCGAACAACGCCTGCAGGCGGCGCTGGACGGCGCGTCGGTCGCCCTGGCGCGGCAGCAGCCCCAGGCCGCGTGGCAGATCCTGCAACCGCTGATCGAGATCGCCGTCGAGCCGCTACCCGGCGAAGCCTACCTTCTGGACGGTCGAGCCCTGCGTCAGGCCGGTCAACGACAGCGCGCCCGCGAGATGCTGGCCGCCGTCAAGCCGGATGATCCTGCGTTCGCCGCGGCCCGCGCGCTGCTCGGTCGGATCGGCCTGGAGAGCGGCGATCATGAACTGGCCCTGCGCTACTTCGAGTCCGCCGAGCGGCACGCCAACGGCGATCTGCGCCCCGAACTGCTGTCGGGTCGCTGGCAGGCGTTGCGGCTGCTGGGTCGCGACGTGGAGGCGAGAGAGGTCGGGCGGCGTCTTCTGGAAACGCAGCCGACGTCGCTGGCGGCGATGGAACTGGGGGAGTTGCTCCGCCGCGAGGACGACGAACTATCCGCGCTGGCGGACACGCTCGACACCGCCGCACCCGGCATACTGACGCCGATCTCCCCGGGCCGCTACACGGTGCAGCTCGCCGCGTTCCGCGATCGCGCCCTGGCGCTGCAATTCATCGCCCGCTGGCGCGTCGAGATCCCCGATCTGCGCGTGGTGCGCGAAGTGGACGAGCTGGGCCAGCCGCTGTACCGCATCCAGACCGGCTCGTTCGTCAGCCACGCGCAGGCCAGCGCGGAAGTCGGCCGGATCGAACGCGCCCACGGCCTGAGCGGTTTCGTCGCCGGAAGCGGCGAGTGATGGCGCGGCGCTCCCGCGGCAGCAAGACCGCCGGCAAGAGCGGCGACGGCCCGGTCACGCCGATGCTGGCGCAGTATCTCGAGATCAAGAGCCAGTATCCCGATGCGTTGCTCCTGTACCGCATGGGCGACTTCTACGAGACGTTCTTCGAGGACGCCGAGGTGCTCTCCCGGACCGCCGGCGTGACCCTGACCAGCCGCAGCAAGGACAGCGAACACCCCGTTCCCCTGGCCGGCATCCCGTACCACGCGCTGGACACCTATCTCGCGCGGGTCCTGGAATCGGGCCTGACGGTCGCCATCTGCGAGCAGGTCGAGGATCCCGCCGCCGCCAAGGGCCTGGTCAAGCGCGAGGTCGTCGAGGTCATCAGTCCCGGCACCGCGACCGCGCCCGAGCTGCTCGCCAACGACAGCGGCCACTACTGCCTCGCGTACCTGCCCGGATTGGACGGCGTCGCTCCGGAGGCCGGCTGGGCGCTCCTCGACGCCACCACCGGCGAGTTCCGCTGCGGGCAGGAACAGGCGACCCTCTCGGCGCTCTGCGAACGGCACCCGGTCCGCGAGGTCATCCTCCGCGAGGCCGAACCGGAGGAGCAGTTGCGACGTTGGCGCGCGGCCCTGCCCGGGGTCGTGGTCAATCGGGTCAGCGACACATGGTTCCACCCGTCGTTCGCCGAGCGTACGTTGCTCGACCACTTCGAGGTGGCGAGCCTGGGCGTGTTCGGCCTCGAACAGGACGACCGCCGCCAGGCTCTCTCGTCCGCCGGCGCGCTCCTTCGCTACCTGACCAGCCTCACCCTGAAGCGCCCGGCGCAGGTCACGACCCTGCGGTTCACCGCGCGCGGCGACCGGTTGCTGCTGGACGAGGAGACCCTTCGCAACCTCGAGGTCTTCCGCACGTTCCGCGGCGAGCGCGGCGAGGGCACGCTGGTCCATCACGTCGACCGCACGCTGACCGCGCCGGGTCGTCGGCTGCTCGAGGAACGCCTCGCCGAACCGCTGACCGACCGCGCCGACCTCGACCGCTGGCACTCCGGCGTCGCCGCGCTGCGGGAGGCGCGCGACTGGCGTGACGACCTGCGGTCGGTGCTGCGACGCGTGGGGGATCTCGAACGCCTCGCCGCCCGGCGTCCTGTAGGAAGCGGAAGGCGGCGGCCCGGTTCCGGCGCCGCGCCGACGCGAGGACCTCCGGAGGCGGGAGGGGCCGGCGCCGCGGCGACTCGACGACCGCGGCCACGTCGAAC
>CAZJMO010000056.1:5666-7036 GCA_964547085.1 uncultured Fibrobacteraceae bacterium
GGGGATCTCGAACGCCTCGCCGCCCGGGCCGCCGCCGGACGCATCGGACCGCGCCAGCTGCGGCAGCTCGGCGACGGCCTCGCCGCCTGCGACGAACTGCGCCGGACAGCCGCCGCGGACGGCCGGACCGGCCACCCGATCTGCGACTGGGCCGACGAACTTCCCGTGCTCGCGCCGCTGTCGGCACGGATCCTGGACGGCCTGCCGGACGATCCGCCGGCCACGATCCGCCAGTCCGGCTATATCCGCGCCGGCATCGACGCCGACCTGGACCGTTACCGCGCCGTGGCCAACGACACCAAGGGCTTCCTCGCCGGTCTGCAGCAGAGCGAGCGCGAGCGCACCGGCATCACGACGCTCAAGGTCGGTTACAACAAGGTCTTCGGTTACTACTTCGACGTCACCCGGAAACACCTCGACAAGGTCCCGCCGGAGTACGACCAGAAGCAGACGCTCGTGGGTTCCTGCCGCTTCGTGACCGCCGAGTTGAAGGAGGCCGAGCAGACCATCCTGGAGGCCGAGGAACAGGCCGAGCACCTCGAGAGCCGGCTCTACAACGCGCTGATGACCGCGGTCGGCGAGCACCTGGGCGACATCTACGGCACCGCCGCGCTGGTCGCCCGTTGCGATCTCATGACCGCGTTCGCCGCCCTGGCCGAGGAGCGCCGCTACTGCCGCCCGGAGTGCGACGACGGCCTGGGACTGGAGATCCGCGAGGGTCGGCACCCGGTCATCGAGCAGTTGCTGCCCGACCAGGAGTTCATCCCCAACGACACGGTCCTGGACGACACCGACCGCCAGCTCATCCTGCTGACCGGCCCGAACATGGGCGGCAAGAGCACCTACCTGCGCCAGACCGCGCTGATCGTCCTGTTGGCCCAGACGGGCAGCCATGTTCCCGCCGCGTCGGCGCGGATCGGCTGGACCGACCGCATCTTCACCCGTGTCGGCGCAAGCGACAACCTCGCCCGCGGCGAGTCGACCTTCTACATGGAGATGAGCGAGACCGCGCACATCCTGCACCAGATGAGCCGTCGCAGCCTCGTGATCCTCGACGAGATCGGCCGCGGCACATCGACCTACGACGGCCTGTCGCTCGCCTGGGCGATCACCGAGTTCCTCCAGGACCCGCAGGGTCCGCGCCCGCGGTCGATCTTCGCCACGCACTACCACGAGCTGACCGATCTGGCCGACACCCTTCCCGGCCTGGTGAACCTGCAACTCCAGGTGCGCGAGTGGGAGGGGAAGATCATCTTCCTGCACCAGGTGGGAGCGGGACGCTCGTACAATAGCTACGGCATCCACGTGGCACGGCGGGCCGGCGTGCCGGAACCGGTCCTGCGCCGCGCCGAGAGCCTGCTCCGCTTCCT
>CAZJMO010000056.1:7048-11429 GCA_964547085.1 uncultured Fibrobacteraceae bacterium
CGCCGGTCTGGCCGCGAACGCCGGTTCGCTGGCCGCCGACGCCGATACCGGCGTGCACCCGCTCGACCAGCAGCTCAGCCTGTTCAGCGACCAGGAACGCGACGCCCTCGACGCGCTCCGCGATCTGGACCTGGAAACCGTCTCGCCCGTGGACGCCTTCATGTGGCTGGTCCGCATCAAGAAGCAGCTCCCCAGCAACGATTCCCGGTGAAGCGAGGCTCAAGCCAGACGCTCGTGGGTCGATCCTGATACCAGGAAATCCTGTTCCATGAGGCGGAGGCCATGAGCGATCGGTTGACCATCGTGCTGGGAGCACCGGGCGAGGCGGAAATGCCTCTGCTCGCGGACCTCGGTGCGCGCAAAGATGTCCGGATCCTGGGGGTTGTCGACCCCACCGGCGAGGCTTTCGGCACCTCGATCGCGGAGATCATGGGCCTGACCGTGACCCGCGACCTGGCATCCCTCCCGTTGCCGACGGAAGAACCGCGACCGCTGTTCGTCCTGCCGGCCGGTCCCGCCAAGCTGGTCGTCTCGCTCGGCGCGCTGGCCGGCGCATGCGGCATGACCACCATCCGCACCGACGAACTCCGCGCCCGCCTCTTCGCCCGTCGCGCTCCGGCCGCACCGCCGCGCCGGATCCCGCCGCGTCCCGGCCTGGAGGAGATCGAACGCGAGAGCAGCATGATCCAGGACACGCTCGTCGGTCTGGAGGACGCCCTCGCCGGCGACACCATCATGCGCCGCCTGCTCGACCTGTCCACGCGCGCCGTGGGCGCCAGCGGCGGCTCGATCATGCTTTTCGACGAGGCCAGCGGCGAGCTCTACATCGCCTACGCCAGCGGCCTGAGCGAGGGCACGCTCCACGCCACCCGCGTCAAGCTCGGCGAGGGGATCGCCGGTCGCGTCGCCCACACGCGCCGGGCCGAACTCGTCGAGGGCGTCAGCAGCTCCGTCGGTCGCCACCGCGACCGCCCCGATATCGCGACCGCCGTCTGCGTGCCCCTGTGCGCGGACGACCGCTTGCTCGGCGTCCTCAACGTCTCCACCCAGGCCGGCGAGGCAACGCTCGACGCCGCGGCACGCGACCTGCTGATCGGGCTGGCCGTCCGTCTGGGCCGGATCCTCGACGGTGTCCAGCAACTCCAGCGGCAGCGTACGAGCCGCATCTTCGACCTCACCGAGCAGCAACTGCGTCGCCTCGCGTGCGACCATCCCGATCTGCCGTCGATGCTCGCCGCGTGGACCGGCGCCCTGGCGACCACCGCCGAGGCCGACCGCGTCACGCTCGTCGTCCCGTGCGAGGACGGCAGCCTGCTCGTCAGCGAGAGCGCCGCGGGCGAGGACGGACACCACTGGTACGAGCCGCTGCACAACCCGGCCTGGCTCGAGGTCCTCGGCTCGGGCGTACCGATGGTCGCCCGCCAGGCGGAGATCACGGACGGCGACTCACCGCCGGTCACGGTCTTCTACCTGCCGGTCGGCCGCGAGCCCGTCCGCGCCGGCCTCTCCGTCCATTTCAGCAATCCGCACGCCGGCCACGAATTCCACGCCCTCGCAGGCGAGACCGTGTTCCTGCTCGAACGCCTGCTGCCGGACCAGGTGGATCGTTGCCGCCAGGCCCACCGCGCATCGCTGCTCGCGGACCTCTCGGAGACCGTCACCGCGCTCGCCGCCCACGACGGAACCCCCGGTCAGTTGGCCGACCGCGTCTGTCGGGCGATCGCGAGACTCACCGGCGCCGAGCACGTGGCCGCCGTCGCCTCGATCGACGACCACACCGTCCGCCTCGCCGGCGGCGATGTTCCCGAGACCGCTCCATGGCTCGAGGACGTGCCTCGCCTGCTGGACGGGGCGGCGCCGGACGGCTGGCGCATCACGACGCTCGAGGTCGGGGCCAGACCGCTGAGCGTGCTGGCGGCCACCTGTAGTCCGGAACACCCGGCGCCGGGCATCGTCCTGGTCGGCAAGAACCGCACGCACGAACTCGACAGCCTCGTCTTCACCGCCCAGGACGCCGAGCTGGCCCTCCCGCTGGTCGGGATGTTCGCGCGGTTCCTGCCCGTGGAACACGAGGAGTCCGACGGCCTGATCCTGGACATGGTCCCGCTCGGCACCGACCTGGACATGGCGTCCCGCCGATGCAACGAGGCCGCCCTGCTCACCGATCTGGAACGCGAGATCGACCGTTGCGATCGTTATCACAACGTCTGCGGCCTCGTGCTCCTGAAGCCGGAGCTGCCGACCAGCGCGGCGCTCGACCTGCTTGCCGCCGCCGCCAAGCGCGTCGCCTCCGGCCTGCGCACCTCCGACCGTGTCTACACGCTCGAGGACGGCAGCATCGCCATCCTGGTCCCCGAGGACGTCCGGCACCTGGAGTTGCTGCAGACGCGCCTCCGGGACGCCTTGCGCGACCTCGCCGGCGACCCGCAGCTCACGGTCCCCGGCGCCCGCGCAGCCTACCCCGCGGCCGCCGGTCCCGCCGAAGCCTTCCTGCAGCACGTTCGGGGACGCCTGCGCCCCTGACCGGCGGACCGTTGACGCAATGCCCGGCGGGGCCTATTCTACGTGGCCGACACCATCATTCCCCGGGCGCCATTCCGCCGAGCGACACCAATGCATGATTTGCCTGCTCCCATCCGCGTCCTCGACGACGCCACGATCGACCGCATCGCCGCCGGCGAGGTGGTCGAACGGCCGGCCTCGATCGTCAAGGAACTCTGCGAGAACGCTCTCGACGCCGGCGCGACGAGCATCGCGATCAACTGCGTGGAGGGCGGGCTTGCCCGGATCGTCGTCGAGGACGACGGCCACGGCATCCCGTTCCGCGAGTTGCCGCTGGCGATCGAACGGCACGCCACGAGCAAGATCGCGTCCGCGGCGGACATCCTGCGCGTCGGGAGCTTCGGGTTCCGCGGGGAGGCGCTCGCGAGCATCGGGTCGGTGAGCCGATTGCGGGTGGTCAGCCGCTGCGGCTCCGAACCGGTCGGCGGCCTCATCGAGGTCGAGGGCGGGGCGATCCAGCGCCGCGAGCCGGCGCCGCGCAACCGCGGCACGACCGTCACGGTCGAGGATCTCTTCTACAACACGCCGGCGCGACGCAAGTTCATGAAGACGACGCAGGCGGAGAAGAGGGCGATCGTGCGCCGCGTGACGACCCTGGCGATGGCGCACTGGGATGTCCGCTGGCAGCTCCGCGAGGAGAGCCGCATCCTGCTCGACCTGGCGCCCGTTCCGTCGCTGCCGCAACGCGTCCGCGACCTCCTCGGAGGCGCCGTGAGCGAGCACCTCGCGCGTTTCGAGAAGGAGGACGGCGGCTTCAGCGTGGCCGGTCTGGCCTCGCGACCGACCTGGCACCGCGGCAACCGCGAACAGCAGTACATCTTCGTCAACCGCCGCCCCGTCGACAGCCCAGCGCTGTCGCAGGCGATCGCGCAGGCGTTCCGCGAATCCGTGCCGACGGGCAAGCACCCGGTCGTGGTCGCGTTCCTGCAGTTGCCGCCGGGCGAGGTCGACGTCAACGTGCATCCGGCCAAGACGGAGGTGCGCCTGCTGCTCGAACGTCAGGTCTTCGGGCTGCTCAAGAGTGCCCTGCAGGAGGGCCTGGACCTGCGTCAGGCCGATTACCTGCGTCCCACGACGACACCGGACACCGATGCGGGCGCCGCGGGCGTACCGGATTTCGGGACCGGCGCCGAGGCGGATATCCTGCGACGTCACTTCCAGCGCGGTTCGTCCGCCGGTTATGAACACCGCGGCGTTCCCGCCGACCAGACCGAACTCTTCGGCGCCGCGGCCACGCACGCCCCCGTCGCCGGCGAATCCGCGTCGATCCCGCTCGCGGCCGACGACACGACCAGTCTCCACGCCGCGCCGTTCTGGCAGCTGCACCGCACATACATCGTCACCCAGATCCGCGGCGGCCTGGTCCTCATCGACCAGCACAACAGCCACGAGCGGATCCTCTACAACCAGGCCCGTCTGGCGGTCGAGGGCCACGGCGGCGCCCTGCCCACGCAGCAGCTCCTGTTCCCCGCGCACCTGGATCTGTCGCCCGCGCAGTTGCAGGCGTTCCAGCAGCATCGCGAACGGCTGGAGACGCTCGGCTTCCTGGTGCAGCCCTTCGGCGGCCAGTCGGTCCTCGTCCAGGGCATCCCGGCCAGCCTCAAGAACTGGGGCGAGGGCCGCCTGCTGCTCGACATGCTCGACGACCTCGGTCACGACAACGACCCCGACAACGAACAGCAGACCGATCTGCTGGCGAGCTTCGCCTGCCACGGCGCCGTTCGCGCCGGAGAGCCCCTGACCGTCCCGGAGATGCAGAGCCTGGTCGACCAGCTCTTCGCCACCGAGAACCCCTATTTCTGCCCGCATGGCAGACCGG
>CAZJMO010000056.1:11439-12662 GCA_964547085.1 uncultured Fibrobacteraceae bacterium
GTACCTGGGGAAGCGTTTTGGACGCCGCAAGTGACCCGCCGGCCGGTTGCGTCTGTCCGGTGATCGTCGGTCCGACCGCGGTCGGCAAGACGGGTCTGGTCCTCGAACTGGCGGCGTCGCTGCCCATCGAGGTGATCTCGCTCGACAGCCGCCAGATCTACCGCGGCCTGCGCATCGGGACAGCCCAGCCTTCGTCGGTCGAACAAGCCGCGTGTCGGCACCATCTGGTGGACTTCGTGGCGCCCGAGGACGCGTACTCGGCGCAACGTTTCCGCACCGATTTCATCGACTGCTGGCGCGCGATCACCGGCCGCGGCCGCCTGCCGGTGCTGGTCGGCGGCGCGGGGCTCTACCTGCGCGCGGTGACCACCGGTTTCCTGGCGCTGCCGGAGGGAAGCCAGGAGCGTCTGCCGGACATCCGCCGCGCCGTCCTGGATCTGGACGACGACGCCCTGGACCGGGAACTGCGCCGCATCGACCCGGAAAGCGCCGACCGCCTGCATCCCCACGACCGCTACCGGCGCCGGCGCGCGCTGGAGATCCACCGCCTCACGGGGCGCACGTTCACCGCTCTGGCGGCCGCCCAGCCGCCCGATCCGGCGCTGGGGCTGGAGTTTCCGTTGATCGTCCTCGAGCGCGACGTGGAGGACCTCGACCGCCGGATCGCCGCCCGCACCGGCGCCATGCTCGCGGCCGGTTGGCTGGAGGAGACCGGCGAACTGCTGCAGACCCACGCGGCCGATTGCCGGGGGCTGCGGAGCATCGGCTACGCGGAGATCGTCCGACACCTCGCCGGAGACCTCGCCGCCGAGGATCTCGCGCCGGCCATCGTTCGCGTGACGCGGCAGTACGCCAAACGTCAGCGGACCTGGTTCCGTCCGCTCGAACGCACGGCGTCGGGTGCACCGGAGGATCCGCGGTTGCGCGACCGCGTCCTGTCGACCGTGTCGGACGCCGCCCGACGCCTCGCCTCTGCCTAGCGCGAGCGCCTGTCTTGACATGGAGTTAACCCCCATGTAAGTTTCTGCCCACGGAGCGGGCATAGCTCAGTTGGTAGAGCATCAGCTTCCCAAGCTGAGGGTCGCGAGTTCGAGCCTCGTTGCCCGCTCCAAAATCCTTCAAAACACATGATCCGAAGACATCCAGCCCTTTTCTTGTCGCCAATGATTACGCCTAGCAGGCAACTATTGGATAGCAATGTGGTTGCCTATCTTCTTTTCGTG
>CAZJMO010000057.1:0-12476 GCA_964547085.1 uncultured Fibrobacteraceae bacterium
GGCCGTGAGATAGCCCGCGTCCATGATGGCGCTGACGGCGCCGGTGGCCGGGTCGCAGAGCATGAGAGTGCCCAGGGTGGTGGGCAGGTCGTGCTTGGCCGGGTTGTCCGGATAGACCGTGACCAGCTTGAGGCCCAGGCATTCCTGGTCGCCGCCGAGGTAGGCGGGCATGCCGAGGAAGAGCCCGTGATGGTCGGGCACCTTGATCACGGCGCGCTGCGGCATGTCGGCCTGACCGCGGGCCAGGGCGGCGAACGCGGTCTCGACCGCGGCGATGCAGTCGGGCATGGTCAGGACGCTGGCGACATCGTCGCGGGACAGCAACAGGGTCATGGCGGACTTCCTCTCGAGGGGCGGCCGAGCTTGGTTTTCGCATGCAGTCTACCGACATCGTTCGTTCACGTCAAAGGCGGGCATGGCGCTGCCGCGGCTCTGAGCGCGATCAGCAGTGACGCGCGGCCACGGCTTCCACGGCCACCAGCGCACCCTTGGGCAGCGCCGCGACCTGGACGACCCCGCGGGCCGGCGGTTCGATCGGGAAGAAATCCTCGTAGACCTCGTTCACCGCGCCGAAGGCCGCCATGTCGGTGAGGTAGACGGTGACCTTCATGGCGCTGGCGAGGCTGCTGTCGGCGGCCTCGAGGATCGCCTGCAGGTTCATCAGGCAGCGTTGCGCCTGCGCGGCGTGGTCGGCTCCCTCGATCTCGCCGGTCCGCGGATCCAGCGGGATCTGCATGGACGTGAAGATGAGGTGGCAGTACGAGGTGGCCTGGCTGTAGGGGCCGATGGCGGCGGGGGCCTTGTCGGTCTCGATGATGTCACGTTTCATGGCGTCCTCCGGGCTGGGGTTGTCGCGGTAGTCTACGCGCCGCGGGGGGAGAGGTCAAAGCGTGACGGTGGCCAAGAACTGCCGTGATTCCGTAACTTGTGAGCAGGGGTGGCGTATATCCGAGGTCACGCGTTCCCGCTAGGAGGCCTTCATGACCGCTCGCTCGTGGTATCACCGGACGGCTGGATTGTTCGCCGTGTTGGCGGTTGCGTTCGTGCTTTCCTGCGGCAAGGACGACCCCGTCGGCCCACCGCCGCCGGTGCCGCCGCCGACGGTCGAACGGGTGGTCCTGGACGCGGGCGGGTTTCCCTCGGTGATCCCCGACTCGACCAGCTTCGCGTTGGCCCGCTTCGATTCCGCGGGCGTCGAACGGCTGCTCTGCACGGACTATATCGGGGCCCAGGTGATGGCCGTTCCCGACCTGACGGTGCTCGCTGCCGACATCGATCTGCAATATCCGGGTGCGGTTCTGCAGTTCGCGAAGCTCGATGCACTCATGCCGACGCCGGTGACGGCCGACCGCGCGGCCGGGACGCTGGTGCTCACGACCGCCGACGGCCGGGAAATCTCCGGCGAGGTGACCGCGCTGACCGGCGATCTGGTCGACCTCTGGCGCCGGGAGAATCTCGCGGCGCTCGGCGAGCAGGCGCCCGGCGACTGGGAACTCTCGGTCGCCGCGGTCTACAACGATGAGCACCTGGCCATGCATGCGGGCGTGTCGTTGTTCGGGATGCCCGCGGACGCCGAGTACCGCTTGGCCGTGGGCGACGACGCCCGCGGTCGCGCGCTGGTGCGTCTGCGGCGCGTGGATCACACGGTCTCGTGCGCGTGGCCGGGACGGGCGGGTCTGGCGTTCGCCGACGACGTGAACGGCAACGACATCACCGACCAGATGGCCGAGGGGAATCCGCCGGTCTGGCTGGCGGCCGTGGACCACGGCGAGGTGATGCTGGTGCTGGTGGAGGCCGCGGCGCAACCCTTGGATGTCGTCGACGCCGCCAAGCGGACGTTCGTGGCGGCGGCCACGGGCAACGCGCCGACCGCCGGCGACCTCGTGTTCGATCTGCCGGATGTCCAGGTGCGGGCGTTCGCTGTGGGCGCCGACGCCGATGCGCTGGAAGCCGCAGGGAACGCCGGGATGTCCGCGCTGACCGACTTCCTGCAGGCGGCGCCTGGTCCGGCCGCGGACCTGCCGGCCATGTCGGCCGCGGTCGAGGCTCTCGCGGACGGCGCGCCGGTGATGGTGAATCTGGACTCCGATTATGGCGTCACGCTCTGCGACCCGTACGACCCGGTGTTCGAGGACGTGCTCTGGAGTTACTTCGCCGAGGACGCCTATACCGAGCGTGTCTACGGCGACCTCCAGTCCGACGGTCTGGGTACGTATTACTACAGCGGCGGCAGCGGGCAGTTTCTCCACGACGAGGTGCGGTTCGTGCCGGACCTGCTGGGCAGCGGCGGTCGCGCCGAGCCGGACGGACGGCGTCCCCTGCTCCTTCGCCCCGACGCCATCGGCGGGCGTCCGGCCGTGGAACTCTTCGACCTGTTCTTGTCGGAGGGAATTCTGCACAGCGGGCTGAGTTTCGACGGCACGTCCCTGGTCCAGCGCGCCTACACGATCTTCATGGTGATCGGGCGGCCCGAGGACATCCGACTGACGTACGACACCCCGTTCGGTACCAACTCACGGAACAGGGACAACAAGGTCGGGCATTTCCTGCACGGCGTCGGCGACCAGGCGCGGCGCAACCTTATCATCGGCTACGACAGTCTTTACCAGATGAGCTACGAGCACAAGGCGTACCGAATCGAGGTCCTGCACAACCAGCCCGACGGGTGGCGCGTGTACACGTTCCGGTTCGGCGCGGCATCGGGCCTGACCGCGTGGGTCAACGGTGAACTCCTGGATCAGGACCCCACCGACAACTACTCCCTGCTGGCGTTCAACGGCGCATCGCTGTGCGCGCGCTGGCTCGCCGAAAGCGTGAGCGAAGACTTCTCCGCGCTCTGGCTCGCCGAGATCGTCGCCTACGCCGGTGACGGCACCGACCTGCAGGTCCAGGACGAGGTCGCGCGGTTGCGGGAGAAGTACGGCATCTAGGCCGCGGTCAGGCGTGGATCGCGCGTCCGTCCACCGCGAGCGCGGCCTCCTTCACCGTTTCCGAGAGCGTGGGGTGCGCGTGGCAGACCCGCGCGATGTCCTCGCTGCTCGCCCCGAACGCCATGGCGGCCACCGCTTCGCCGATGAGATGTCCGGCGTCCGGGCCGATCATGTGCACGCCCAGGATGCGGTCGGTCTCGGCGTGGGCCAGGATCTTCACGCGACCGTCGATCCGGTCGATCGCCCGCGCCCGGCTGTTGGCGCGGAAGAAGAACACGCCCTTGCGGTACGGCGTGCCGTCGGCCTTCAGGTCTTCCTCCGTGCGGCCCACGCCGGCGATCTCCGGTTCCGTGTAGCAGACGCCCGGGATGGTCGCGGGATCGGCATGACCCCAGCCGGTGACGATCTTCTCCACGCAGGCGACTCCTTCCTCCTCGGCCTTGTGCGCGAGCATGGGCCCGGCCACGACGTCGCCGACGGCGTGGACGCCGGCGACCGTGGTGCGGAAGTGTTCGTCCACGGGGATGCGGCCGCGCTCGTCCGGGGCGATGCCCACGGTGTCGAGCCCCAGCCCGTCGGTGTAGGGCTTGCGGCCCACGGCCACCAGGACGCGGTCGGCCTCGATGGGATCACGGCCCTCGATCTCGACCACGGCGGTGCGGCCGGTGCGGCGGGCGCCCGTCACGCGGGCGTTCAGCACGAACTTGATCTTCTGGCGCTTGAAGAGCTTCTGCGCCTCGCGCGCGATCTCCAGGTCGGTGCCGGGCAGGATCCGGTCGAGATACTCGACCACGGTCACCTCGGCTCCCAGGCGCTTCCACACCGACCCCAACTCGAGGCCGATGTAGCCCGCGCCGATGACGATCAGATGCTTCGGGACCTCCGGGTAGCTCAGCGCGGTGGTGGAGTCGCCGATGACGTCGCCGTCCATCTCCACGCCGGGCAGCGACGCCGACACGCTGCCGGTGGCGATGATCACGTTCTTGGCCGTGATCTCGACGTTGTCCTTTCCTTCGACCACGACCCGGCCGGGTCCGTCCAGGCGCGCGCTGCCCTCGTAGCGCGTGACGCCGTTCTTCTTGAACAGGCCGGCGATGCCGTCGGTGAGGTCGTGCACGAGCTTGGTCTTGTGGGCCAGCATGGCCGGCAGATCCAGCCCGACCTCGCCGACCTTGATGCCGCGCGCGTCCAGACCGCTGCGGATCTCGTGGTACTTTTCGCTGCTCTCGAGCAGGGCCTTGCTCGGGATGCAACCGACGCGCAGGCAGGTGCCGCCGAGGCGGGGCTCGCGGTCGATGCAGGCGGTGTCGAGGCCGAGTTGGGCGGCGCGGATGGCGGCCACGTAACCGCCGGGACCGGCGCCGATGACGACGAGGTCGTGCTGCTTCTGACTCATGCTAGATCTCCAGCATCAGGCGTTCGGGCGCCTCGATGCATTCCTTGACGTGCTTGAGGAACGCCACGCCCTCGCGGCCGTCGACGATGCGGTGGTCGTAGGTCAGGGCGACGTACATCATCGGCCGGACGACGATCTCGCCGTCGATCACGACCGCGCGGTCCTGGATCACGTGCAGGCCGAGGATGCCGCTCTGCGGCGGGTTGACGATGGGCGTCGAGAGCATGGAGCCGTAGACGCCGCCGTTGCTGATGGTGAAGGTGCCGCCCTCGAGTTCGCGGAGGTCGAGTTTCTTGTTCTGGGCGCGGGCGGCGAGGTCGGCGATGGTCTGCTCGATATCGCCGAAGCCGAGCGTCTCGGCGTTGCGGATCACCGGCACGACCAGGCCCTTGCCGCTGCCGATGGCGATGCCGATGTCGTGGTAGTCGTGCTGGACGATGTCCTGGCCGCGGATCTCGGCGTTGAGGTTCGGCACCAGGCGCAGCGCCTCGATCACGGCCTTGGTGAAGAAGCTCATGAAGCCCAGCTTGACGCCGTACCGGTCGACGAAGGCGTCCTGGTGCCGGGCACGCATGGTCTTGACGGCGGTCATGTCGTGCTCGTTGAAGGTGGGCAGCAGGGCCGCGGCGTGGTGGGCCGCCACCAGGCGCTCGGCGATGCGGCGGCGGATGGGGCTCATGGGACGGACGTGGTCCTCGCGGGAACCGGTGATCGTGGCGCGCCGGGCGTCTTCCTTGAGCACGCGGCCGCCGGGACCGGTGCCCGACACCTGCCCGACATCGGTGCCGGCCTGGTCGAGGATCCGCCGGGCCGCGGGCATGACCCGGGCGTCCGGGGCGGCGGCGGGCGCGGCCGGCTGCGCGGTCGCCGCGGTCGCCGCGGTCGCCGCGGGCGTCTCGACGGCGACGGACTCGTCGATCACCGCGACCACGTCACCGACGTTGCAGAACGCGCCGGCTTCGACACGCCGTTCCACGATCCGGCCGCCCACCGGCGCGGGCAGCTCCACGGTGGCCTTGTCGGAGTCGATTTCGGCGATGGGGTCGTCCACGGCCACGATATCGCCGACCTCCCGCATCCAGTCAGCGACCTGAACCTCGCTGATGGACTCGCCCAACTCGGGTATCCGCACCTCGGTTGTCATGTTCGCTCTCCTGTGACGTCTCGGCACAATAAAGCCGGGGTCCAATCATCGATGACCGAACCCCGGCGCCCCGGAATGAAGGGAGCACACCAGGCACGCGACCCCCTTCAAGCCACAAATAAGACAAAAACGGTAGTGGTCGCACGTCATTTTTTAACGTCCGGACCGAAGACTCGCTCGAGCAGCAACTGGTGTTCGAGACGATGACTGGCGGACGATCCCGTGGCCGGCGACGCCGACACCGGTCGGCACACAGCCGTCAGATGGTGTCCGCCGGGCAGCCGGTCGCCGAACCGGAAGCGCAGGTGCGGCCAGGCGCCCATGTTCTCGGGTTCTTCCTGGATCCAGCGCACCGGCCGGTCGGCGGGCACGTCGTCCAGGTGATCGCGCAGGAGCGACGCCGCCAGCGGATAGACCTGCTCGAGGCGCAGGATGCGCAGGTCGTGGCGGCCGAGGCGTTGCCGGTGCGCGTCCAGTTCGTGGTAGACCTTGCCGCTGCAGAGCAGGACCTCGCTCACGCTGCCGTGGTCGGTCGGGTGGCGGGCGTCGGGGATGATGCGCTGGAAGCCGCCGCCGGCCAGGTCATCCAGTCCGGAGACCACGTCTGGCGAGCGGAGCATGCTCTTGGGCGTGAAGACCACCAGCGGCTTGCGCCAGCTGCGCAGCACCTGACGGCGCAGGACGTGGAACATCTGCGCCGCGGTGGACGGCTGCACGATCTGCAGGTTGTCCTCGGCGGCCAGACTCAGGAACCGTTCCATGCGGGCGCTGCTGTGCTCGGGGCCCATGCCCTCGAAACCGTGCGGCAGCAGCAGGACCAGGCCCGACAGGAAGCGCCACTTGCTCTCGGCGCTGGCGATGAACTGGTCGATGATCACCTGCGCGGCGTTGTTGAAGTCGCCGAACTGCGCCTCCCACATCACCAGGGCGTCCGGTGCGGTGAGGCTGTAGCCGTAGTCGAAGCCGAGCACGCCGGCCTCCGACAGCGGGCTGTTGTAGATCTCGACGGGCGCCTGGTCCGGCGCCAGGTGCTGCAGCGGCACATGACGGCGACCGGTTACGCTGTCATGCAGGACGGCGTGGCGGTGGCTGAAGGTGCCGCGCTCGGAATCCTGACCGCTCAGCCGCACGCGATGACCTTCGACCGCGAGGCTGGCCATGGCCAGCGCTTCGGCCGCCGCCCAGTCCAGCGACACCTCGCCCTCGGCCATCCTGCGCCGCTGGTCGAGCTGGCGCTGGATCTTCCTGTGCGGCGAGAAGTCCTCGGGGACGGCGGCCTGGGCGTGCATGAGCTCGACCAGACGTTCGCGCGGCACGGTCGTGTCGACCTCGGCGGCGGCGCTGTCGGGGCCGCCCACGTAGTCCTTCCAGATCACGCTGGTGACGCGGCGGGCGTCGTCCGGACGCTGCGTCGGGGGATCGTTGTGCGCGGCGTCGAAGCCTGTCTCGAGCAAGGCGCGACGCTCGGCGGCGATCGCGTCGGCGCGTTCGCGGGTGATCTCGCCCAGCTTCTCGAGGTGCTTGAGATATCCCTCGCGCACGTTCTGGCGTTTGCGGATCTGGTCGTAGAGGATCGGCTGCGTGAAGGCCGGCTCGTCGCTCTCGTTGTGGCCGCGGCGGCGGTAGCAGAACATGTCGATCACCACGTCGCGGCCGAACTCGCGCCGGTAGTCCAGCGCCAGGGTCACGACCTGGGAGACGGCCTCCGGGTCCTCGCCGTTGACGTGGAAGATGGGAATCTGGAGCATCTTCGCGATGTCGGTGCAGTAGCGGCTGGAGCGCGCGTCGCCGGGGTCGGTGGTGAAGCCGATCTGGTTGTTGACGACCACGTGCAGCGTGCCGCCGGTGCGGTAGCCGCGCAGTTCCGACATGTTCAGCGTTTCCTGGACGATGCCCTCGCCGATGAACGCGGCGTCGCCGTGGATGAGGACGGCCATGCCGCGCTCGTGATCGACGTCGCCGAGGCGATCCATCTTGGCGCGGATGCGGCCCAGGGCCACCGGGCTGACGTACTCCAGGTGGCTGGGGTTGAAGCAGAGGGCCAGGTGGACCAGCGAGCCGTTCTGGCAGCGCCAGTCGGTGTGGTGGCCGAGATGGTATTTGACGTCGCCGTGGCCGAGGTAGAGGTCGGGCTGTTTGTCCTCGAACTCGGCGAAGATCCGGCCGGCGCTCTTGCCGAGGATGTTGGCCAGCACGTTGAGGCGGCCGCGATGCGCCATGCCCAGCACGATGTCCTCGATGCCCATCCGACCGGCGTGCTCGATGGACTGCGCCAGCAGCGGGATCAGGCTCTCGGCGCCCTCGAGCGAGAAGCTCTTGGCGCCGATGTACTTCTTCTGGATGAACTCCTCGAGCAGGACGGCGTCGGTCAGGTGGGTGAGGATCGCGACCTGTTCGTCGCGCGGGACGGTGATGCGGTTCTCGCAGCTCTCCATCCGGCGGTAGAGCCAGCGCCGGCACTCGATGTCGTCGATGTGCATGAACTGGGCGCCGATCGACCGGGCGTAGGTGGCCTGCAGTCGCCGCAGGATCTCGCGTAGCGGCAGAACCTCGCCGGGCGCCAGGCTGCCGCCGGAGAACGGGCGGTCGAGGTCGGTGTCGGTGAAGCCGTAGTAGTCGAGGGTCAGTTCCTCGGGCGCCGGCGGTGGCGGACCCAGCGGATTGACGCGGGCGATGTTGTGGCCGCGGACGCGGTAGTTGCGGATGAGTTGGTCGACCCGGTTCTGGCGTTCGGCCAGCTCGAGTTGCCGGCGTCCGACCTGGGCGGCGTCCGCGGGCGTGACGCTGTCGCCGAGGCTCAGCGATGCGAAGTACGCGCGCCAGTTCGCCGGCACGCTCTCGGGGTTCTCGCGCCAAGCTGCGTAAAGCTCCTCGCTGAAGGCGAGCGAGAGCGTGTTGGGTGCGTGGTGTTCGGCGTCCATCATCCGGCCCCTTCGCAGGGCGGGTGCGGGGTGGTCAACGGAACACGATCAGCGGCGGTGCACCGGCGACCATGACAGGGCGTGGCATATGGTTAACATGAAAATGGAAATCCGCACGAAGGAATCCTGTATAGACGACGAGACGAATCGACACCGGCGTCCCGCGGGATGCCGGCGTCGGTTCTGGTCAGGTCCCGGCGGTTCAGACGTTCCGATACCGCAGCACCCGCGCCGGCACTCCGGCCACCACCGCGTTCGGCGGCACGTCCTTCGTCACCACGGCGCCCGCGCCGATCATGGCGCCCTTGCCGATGCGCACGGGCAGGATGGTGGCGTTCGAGCCGATCGAGACGCCGTCCTCGATGACGGTCTCCAGCCACTTCTCGCGCTCGGGCTGGGGCGGCTCGACATCGTTGATGAACATGACGCCGTGGCCCACGAAGCAGTCGCTGCCGATGGTCACCAGCTCGCAGATGAACGTGTGGCTCTGCACGCGCGTCCGGTCGCCGATCTTCACGCCTGCCTGGATCTCCACGAACGTGCCGACCATGCTGTCGCGGCCGACCTCGCACTCGTACATGTTGACGAAGTTCCAGATCTTCGTGCCTTCGCCGATCTTGCAGTCGCGGACGATCTGGCGGTCGCTGACGGGGTAGTCCATGGGGGCTCCTCGGGTGAGCCGGGTGCGAGCCGGCGGGTTCGGGTGGCGAGCGATGCGCGCGACATTGAACCGCAAACCGGGCCGCGAGTCAACGTACGCGCGTCGGCCGGAGCCGCACCCTTGTCGTTGGCGGGCGGGTCCGGCGGTGCTACTGTCGCGCCATCACATATCGCCGGAAGGAGCCCCACGTTGTCCAACCCCGTACCCACCCTGGCCTGGAGCGATTTCGCCCGCAACCGGCATGTCCCGGGCGGCAGGCACACCTGGTTCGACGGCGCCGAGGACCAGCTCCTGGACCTTGTCCGCGCCCACTGGCCGGAGCGGCGGCCCGGCGCCGGCCGCACGGATCTGGACGAGGTCGTGGTCGTCTCGGTGCCGCCGGGCGGGTTCCACGGCACCACGGTGCGCGTGACCGCAGACACCCCGCTACACGCCGTTCTCGACCGCCGCCGACCGGAGGAGGATCCGTTCGTGCGCGTGACGGCGGAGGGCGTGCCGGAACCGCCGCGCCACGTCGGCATCGTCCTCTACAGCGCCGCGGCGCTCACCGAGAACGACGGCGTGCGCAGCAGCGACGCCGAGTGGGAGGTCGTCTGCCTGTTGGCGGGCGCCGAACCCGAGGAACCCATGGATCCCGTCACCATGGCCCGCAACTTCCTGGAGAAGCCGGGAGGTACGTTCGCGCCGTACACGGCGCAGCAGTTCGCCGAGGCGATCTGGTTCTGGAGCATCCGCGCCGCCCGTTACGTTGCCGACAGCGAGGAGCAGGCATGAAGTACGAGAGCATTCGCGTCAGTCGGGAGAAGGAGTTCAGCGAGGAGCTCCGCGGGCTCTTCAACGCCGACATCATCGAGGGGATCATCCGCGAGGGCAAGGTCGAGGGGCGCGAGAACTGGCTGCTGGCGGCGATGCACGGTCACGGGTTGAAGATTACGGCGGCGCTGGCGCCGCGCGTGCACGCGATCTGCGAACAGGTCAAGGCGGCGCTGAAATTCGACGAGCCGGTGGAGTTCTTCGTCCACGGCGACAGCAGCCTGAACTGCTCGGCCGCACCGCGGACGGACGAAGATCAGCCGCATCTGGTGATCATCAACAGCGGGCTCCTGGAGCGGTTCACCGACGCCGAGCTTCGTTTCGTCCTGGGCCACGAGCTGGGCCACCTCGTCAGCCTGAACAGCGATCTGCAGCGGATCATCCGTTTCATCTTCCCCGAGGACGAGACCATCCCGCTGACGATCCGCGACAAGATCGAGATCTGGGACAAGCTTTCGGAGATGTCGGCCGACCGTTTCGGCTTCCTGGTCGAGCCCGACCTCGACGTCTGTCTCGCCGTTTTCTTCAAGCTCAGCAGCGGCCTGGACACCGCGTCGATCTGCTTCGATCCCAAGGCCTACGAGAAGGAGATGGCGCGGGTCCTGGAGGCCTTCCGCACCGAGATGGCCGACTCCGGCGTCTCGCATCCCATCAACCCGATCCGCCTCAAGGCGCTGCAGAATTTCGCCGCCAGCGACCTCTACGCACAGGTTCGCGCGGGGCAGGATCTCGACGGCGACGACGATCTGGCGCAGGCCATGGAGGACCTGGTGCAGATCCTCCTGACCAAGGGGCATTCGGAACTCTCGGCGGCGCGGCGTCGGTTCCTGGCGACCGCGGGGCTGATGGTCGCCGGCGTGGACGAGAAGATCGGCCCCGACGAGATGGACGCCATCCTCGAACCGCTCGCCGGCTTCACGCACTACCCGGCGCGCTATTTCCACCATGTGCTCGAGGACCGCGATGTCCTGAAGGTGTTCCACGAGTCGGCCAACGTGATCCTGGAGGCCAACCCGGGCGAGCGTTTTTCGATGTTCGGCTACATGGTCAACGTCGCGCTCGCCGATCGGCACATCGACAAGCGCGAGGTCGAACTGCTGTTCGAGGTCGGCGAGGGCCTGTTCGGTTTCCAGCGGAAGGAAATCGCCCAGATCCTCGCCGAGGCGTTGCAGAGCCAGTTCGTGCCGCGGCTGGAGGTGCTGCCGAAGATGGCCTAGTCGCCGTCCAGCAGCCGACCCAGGCCGCCGAGCACCGAACCCTCGCCCTTGGCGCGGCCGCCGGCGCTGGGCGCATGCTTGACGATGCGGTCGGCCATGCGCGAGAACGGCAGGCTCTGCAGGTAGACCGTGCCGTGGCCGCGCAGCGTGGCCAGGAACATGCCCTCGCCGCCGAAGACCATGCTCTTCAGGTTGCCCGCGCGTTGGATGTCGTACTCGATGCCGCCGTTGAAGCCCACGAGGCAGCCGGTGTCGACGCGCAGGGTCTCGCCGGCGAGTTCCTTCTTGATCACCGTGCCGCCGGCGTGCACGAACACGCGGCCGTCGCCCTCGAGCTTCTGCAGGATGAATCCCTCGCCCCCGAAGAAGCCGGCGCCCAGCTTCCGTTGCAGCGTGATCGACACCTTGGTGCCCAGCGCCGCGGCGAGGAAGGCGTCCTTCTGGCAGACGAAGTCGCCGCCCAGTTCGGCCATCTCCAGCGCCATGATCTGGCCCGGGTAGGGCGCCGCGAACGCCACGCGCCGCTTGCCCTGGCCCTCGTTCGTGAAGTGCGTCATGAAGATCGACTCGCCCGTGAGCACGCGTTTGCCGACGCTCAAGAGCTTGCCCATCAACCCCTCGTTCGGCGTCGATCCATCGCCCATGCGGGTCTGGAACGTGATGCCGTCCTCCATATAATTCAGCGCGCCGGCCTCGGCGATGACCGTTTCGCCCGGATCCAGCTCGACCTCCACGATCTGCATGTCGTGTCCGATGATCTCGTAGTCCACGTCGTGACAGCGCATTCTCTGCTCCTCGTCATAGTTGTCGGGTTCGCGTGATGTTGCGTTCAAGGGCGTTTCATACGCCGGGAAGGAAGAAAAGTTCGACCGCGGCGGTCAAGTGTCGGTCTTGCGATACCGTGGCAGGTCGCGGCCGTCGAGCGTCCGGTACGCGCCGAACTGCTCGCACGTCAGGCACGCGTGCACGGGCGCGACGAGTACCATGTCGCCGGGCCGCACGTCGTCCAGCGCGGCGGGTTCGTCGGCGCCGAGGACGCCGTGTTCCTGGGACAGTCCGGTCAGCCGCCAGCCCGGCACCAGTCCCCCGAACCCGCTGTCCGACAGCGCCAGCAGGCGGCCGAACTCGTGATGGTCGCCGCGGTCGAGATATTCCCGCGACAGGTGGACCGCGCCGGCGTGGAGGACGGCCTCGCCGCGCTCGGGGTAGACGCCGATCACCGGGCAGGCGACGGCGCAGGCCAGGTCGCGGTCCGTGCACGCGCGGGTGGCGAGCTGCATGAGGCCGTGGCAGACGAAGTTGCCGGGGCGGGCCTCGTCCAGGCCGGACCAGTCCGCGGCGGCGGTGAAGCCGGGGGTGTCGCCGGCCGAGAGCAGGCCGGGATCGAGGCCGGC
>CAZJMO010000058.1:0-9086 GCA_964547085.1 uncultured Fibrobacteraceae bacterium
GGGGCGGGGGGCGTGGGGGGTCAGATCGGTGTGGGCGGGGCGTCGGGACTCGGTGGTGGCCGTCAGCGCGGTCGCGGGGAGGTCCGCGCACCGTTCGAGGTGCGGCGTGACGGTCCAGTCGGCGTCGAGGTCGGCGCCGGCGACGGTGCGGATCACGACCAGACGCGTGCCGATCTGCAGCTCGAGGTCGCCCTGGCGCGTCTTGGCGCCCGCGTCGGCGAAGACGTCCTTCAGCGCGACGGTCTCACCGTCGAGCCAGGCCTGCAGGTGTGCGCCTTCGGGGGCGTCGACCACCAGTTTGGCCTCCTGCCAGCGGTCGCTGCGCAGGTAGAAAGCGCACCAGGCTTCGGCGGCCGTGCCATGGTCGCGGTCGAGGTGGACGGGCGTATCGGTCGTGCGCCAGCGGGCGGTGTCGCCGCCGGGCCGCGCGATCTTCAGGCCGTCCTGCGGCCGCAGCGCGGCGATGTCCAGCGAGCGGAACTCCAGGAGCTGGTCCAGGGTCACGCCGTGGCGGTCCGCGTCGTGGAAGGCGGGCAGGGGCAGCGGCAGGGGCCCGAGGTGCAGGACGTGGTCGACGGAGACGGTTTCGGTGGCGGGCTCGTCCGCGAGGACGGCGACGCTCGCCAGCAGCGCGAGCGCGAGCAGCGGAAGGGTACGACGGATCATTGGCGGCTCCCAGTGGTCGTGGGGTGACTGCGGTCGAGATCGATGTCCATTATGGCACGCACGACGGCGGTGCACAAAGCGGGGTTGCCTTCGCGACGCAGGCGGCCCATTCTAAGACGTCATGTCACGACGCAACTGGAAACGAGCGCTGTTCTTCATGGAACGGCTCCGGCGCGAGATCGCCTATGACGACTGCATGGGGATGGCGGCGCAGCTCGCCTACTACATGCTGTTGTCGGTGATCCCGTTCCTGATCTTCGTGCTGTCCATCATGAGCCGGCTGTCCGTGGGCGAGGCCATGGAGCCGCTGCTGCTGGACTCCCTCCGCCAGCAGATGCCCCTGGACGCGGCGAACTTCATCGTCGACATCGTCGTGCGCGTGCTGCCGACGCGCAGCAGCGAGACGACCCTGGTGTCGTTCATGGTGTCGCTCTGGGGCGCGAGCATGGCCGTCGGCGCGCTGATCACCACGATCAATCGCGCCTACAACCTGCGTCCGCGGCGGAACATCGTGACGCAGAAGATCCTGTCGCTGATCCTGGTCCTGGCGCTGTCGGGGCTGTTGATGCTGGCGATGGTGATCCTGCTGTTCGGGCCGCAGGTGACGCAGCAGCTCTTCGAGTTCCTGCAACTGGCCGACGAGTCCAACACCTTCTGGACGACCATGCGCCTGCCGCTGGCGTCGATGCTGGCCTTCGCGGCGCTCGCCGTTCTCTACTATTATGCTCCGGAGGCCCGGCAGCGGTTCATCCATATCCTGCCGGGCAGTGTCACGGCGACCGCGTTCTGGATCACCGCGTCGTCGGCGTTCCGGTTGTTCGTCCGGAACTTCGGCAACTACAACGCGACGTACGGATCGTTGGCCGCGGTCGTGATCCTGCTCGCCTATTTCTGGCTCACCGGATTCATCTTCCTGGTCGGCGCCGAGATCAACGCCCTCATGAAGCGCATGGAGGTGGAAGACGGCCGCAGCCTCTTCCGACCCCTTCGCTGACACCCCGGAGGAATCTTCCATGCCCACCTGCAAGGCCGTCTGGACCGATGGGCTCCGCTTCGTTCATTCTTCCGGTTCCGGCCACGCCCTGGTCACCGACGCGCCGGTCGAGGCCGGCGGCACCGACACCGCGCCCGCACCCATGGAACTGGTCATGCACGCGCTGGCCGGCTGTTTCGGGGTCGATCTCGCGCTGATCCTGGCCAAGATGAAGCAGACACTGACCGGGCTGGTGGTCACCGTCGAGGGCGACCGCGCCGACGAGCACCCCAGGGTCTACACTGCGATCCGCATGCACGCGGTGCTGCGCGGCGACCTGGACCCGCGCAAGGTGGAGCGCGCCGTGGGCCTCAGCCTGGGCACCTATTGCTCCGTTTCGGCCATGCTGCGGTCGACCGCCGAGATGTCCCACACCTGGGAGATCCGGGATTCCATGGATCCCGGGGTGGAACAGTCCTGAGAAGGCGGCTTCGGGGCCGCGTCTCTTGTCGGGTCATTCGCGAACTCGTATCCTGACGGAACATACATTCCCTCCACGACCGTGCCGCGTCCGGCGGATACGGATTGCATCCGTGCCTTACGGAACGTGTCGCGGAGAAGGAGACTCCCGATGGGGCGTCGATTCCTGTTCATGGCCGGTTTCTGCGTGTTGCTCGCGGGTTGGGTGGGTTCCGCGACGGCGGCCCGGATCGATCCGGAGCTCCAACGCCTCCTGGCCGGCAGGGCCGACGGCGAGATCCTCCCCGTCCTGATGCTCTTTCCGCAGTCGCCGGACGCGGAGGATCTCGAGATCCTGCTCGAGAACTCCACGCCGGAGAAACGCCGCAAATCCGCCATCGCCGCGCTGAAACGCGCGACACGCAAGGTCCAGACCGAGGCCTGGCAGGTGCTGGAGGGTTCCCTGGGGACCGGTTCGCTCGCGTACGCCGACATGCTCTACTTCGCCGGCGCCATCGCCTTCGGCGGCGACCGCGACATGATCCTGGCGGTGGCCGCGGCCGAGAATACCGACGATGCCGTGCTCTTCCTCGACAGGGAATACGACGTCCTCTCCCGTGCGTCGGCCACGCGCGACGACCTCGAGGCCGCGCCGGGCGACACCGTCTGGAACGTCCTGTACGTCCATGCCGACCGCGTCTGGAACGAACTCGGCCTGACCGGTGACGGCATTCTCGTGGGTCACCTCGACACCGGCGTCGACGCCTCGCACATCGACCTGCGGAATCGCCTCTGGACCAACACGGGCGAGATCCCGGACAACGGCCTCGACGACGACGGCAACGGGTTCGTCGACGACGTCCACGGCTGGGATTTCGGCGACGGCGACAACGACCCCGCCGACGACGCCGTCAACGGGGGCCACGGCACGCACACCGCCGGCACGCTCCTCGGCGACGGGACCGGCGGCATCCTGACCGGCGTCGCACCCGGAGCCCGGCTCCTGCCGGCCAAGGTCTTCACGTCCGACGGCGTCAGCAGCCTCGGTCGGATCTGGGCGGGCCAGCAATACTGCGTGGAGATGGGGGCGCGGATCATCACCATGTCCCTGGGCATCAAGGGTGAGATCCCGGCCACGTACCTGCGCACCGACCGCGTCAACGCGGCGGCCATCCGGGCGGCCGGCGTCGCGATCTTCAACAGCGCCGGCAACTACCACGACGAGTTCGAACCGCCGATCGAGCTGGGCATGACCGCGCGCATCCCCGCGCCCTGGAACGCCCTGTCGGTCCCCTACAGCAGTATCGGCGGAGTGATCACCATCGGCGCCACCGGCTACAAGGACGACAGCGCCTACAGCGACGGCAGCCGGGGGCCGGCCGACTGGGGCGACGTGGATCCCTGGTACGACTGGCCGTACGAGCCCGGTCCGGGGCTGATCAAGCCGGACGTGTCGGCGCCCGGGGTCGGCATCCGCAGCACGCTGCCGGGCAACCTCTACAGCGGCGAGACGTGGAGCGGCACCTCGATGGCGTGCCCGCACGTCGCGGGCGTGGCCGCGCTCATGCTGCAGAAGAACTACTCGCTCTCGCCGGCGGGTCTGGACAGCCTGCTCGAGAAGACGGCGCGCGATCTGGGAGCGGCGGGGAAGGATCCGGTCTTCGGCGCGGGTCTGGTGGACGCCTTCGCGGCGGTTGAGGCGGTGCCCGTCGTGTACGGGCCCAACCTCGAGCGCGTGGTCTACCACGGGGACGTCGGCGGGGACGGCGTGCTGGATCCCGGCGAGACGGTCGACGTGGTCTTCGACGTGGAGAACGTGGGCGTCTATCCGGCGACGGGCGTGGTCGGGCAGCTGACCGTGGACGGTTCGGCTTATGTGAGCGTGGCCGGCGGCGCCGCCGTGTTCCCGGCGATCTATCCGGAACAGACGGGCGACAACGCGGCCGATCCGTTCCGGCTGGAGATCGACCCGTCGACGCCGCAGGGGCACGTATTCGTGATGACCCTGACGCTGAGCACCACCGAGGGCTTCGAGCGCGTCTACGACGTGCAGGGCTACGTGGGCCTGCCCGAGTTCCGCACCCACGACGCCGGCCGGGTCTATCTCACGGTCACCTCGCGCGGGAGCCTGGGCTACCTGTCCGACGCGCAGCTCCAAGGCGACGGCATGGGCTTCGACGGCGGTCCCAACACGATCTTCGTGAGCTCGCTGTGGGGCGGCGACGGTCCCGACTACATGTGCAACAACGACCTCTCCGCCAGCGGCGCCGACCCCTCCGAATGGCAACCCCGGCTCGATCCCAACGGCAACGTCGCGGTCCTCGACGCGGCCGAAGGCGTGCAGACATTCGCGATGGCGTTCACCGACAGCGGTCACGCCAAGCCGCGGGGGATCGAGGTCGAACTGGTCAGCCGCGCGTTCGGCGAGACGCTGCGCGCGGACCTGGTGGAGCTGGACTACGTGGTCCGCAACGCCGGCGAGCAGGCGGTGGACGGCTACTACGTCGGCCTGTTCGTGGACTGGGACGTCATCGACTCGCTGGGCAATGTCGGCCAGGTCGATCTGGCCACGCGCTCGGTGTGGATCGGTATGCCGGACGGCCCGGTCTTCGGCATGGCGCTCCTCGGGGACGCGCCCGCCGGCAACGTGACCCTGGTGGACAACGCCGTGTACGTGTACCCGGCCAGCCACGTTCTGGACGGAAACAAGTACGACCTGCTCCGCGGCGCCGCCAGCCAGACCCGGGGCGACGAGCCCGCCGACCTCTCCGCGCTCGTATCGGCCGGACCGTTCCACCTTGCTCCGGGCGAGGGCGTGCACGTTCCGCTGGTGCTGGCCTACGGCGCCGACGTCGACGACTTCATGGCCAACATCACCGAGGCCGGCGCCGGCCAGGGACCTCCGCTGGGGACGGACCCGGGCGAGACGCCGGCGGTCGACGCCGCGCTGCTGCTGGGCCCCAATCACCCCAACCCGTTCAATCCCAGCACCGGGATCCGATTCTCGCTGCCGACGGCCGGGTCCGCAACGCTGGCGGTGTACGACCTGGAAGGCCGCCGCGTCCGTCTGCTCCTGCAGGACGACCTCGCCGCCGGCCCGCACCTGGTGCGCTGGCACGGCGACGACGACGGCGGCGCCGCCGTGGCTTCCGGCATCTACTTCTACAAGCTGACCGCCGGCGGCCGGACGTTGACGCGCAAGATGATGCTCGTCAAATGACGACCACAGCGGCCGGGACGCCGCGGGGAGACCACGCATGCTGGCGGTTCTGATGCTTGCGGTCGGCCTGAACGCCGCCGCGCCCGGCGCGCTCGACCGTGCCGTTGACCTGAATCTGGGCGTGCCCGACCTGGCGTCGCCCGCGGTGCTGGACAGCCTGCTCGCCGCCGAACGCGACCTGCCGACCGCCGCGCGGGCCGGCCGCTGGGCCCGGCGCTACCTGATCTGGGGCGAGGCCACCTACACGTTCGGCCTGGCCGACAGCGGGTACGCCGCGCGCGGCCTGCTGGTGCCCGGATCCCGCCACGACTGCATCAGCCTGCTCTATCGCACCACCGAACTGGCCCGCGCCGCCGACGCGCGCCATGCCGTCGAGCTGGCGCTGTCGCTGCGCTTCGCCGGCGCCGATCCGGACAGCGTGGTCGCGCCGGACGGCCGCGTCGACTACGACCGCCCCGAGCACCTGGACTTCTCCGTGGACATGATCCGCAGCGGACGATGGGGTCGGGACGTGACCGCGGACCTGACCGGCGCCGTGCCCGACCGCGAGGGCAGCGATCGCTACGCGCCGGGCACGGTCACGTACGTCCCGACGTCCGCGTTGGCGGCGGATCAACTGCGGGAGGGCGACCTCGTCTGGCTGGTCCTCGACCCCGTGAACGACCGCGCCCGCGAACTGCGCGAACGCTACGGCCTGATCGTCGGGCACGTGGGCATGGTGATCGTGGAGGACGGCGCGCCCTGGCTCGTGCACGCGGCCAGCAAGACACTGCCGGGCTGGTACGACCAGCCCGGCGTGGTGAAGGTTCCGTTGTGCGAATATCTCGCGCGGGTGGAGCGCTATCGCGGCGTCATCGTCACCCGCTTCCCGACCGACTGACGACCGTCGGGCCTACTCCTCGGCCGGCTCGACCGAGACCTCGACCGCGTGGCTGACGCTGTCGCCGCCGGCGAACGCCCAGGCCGTCAGCCCGACCGCGGTCGCCTCGGTGACCGTCGGGGCGGTCCACTCCAGCATCCAGTCGGTGAGCGGTTCGTCCGCGCGCAACCGCTGGTCCGCGATCGTGACGACGACCGAATCCAGCGGCGCGCCTGCGAGGTACGGTCCCGCGGTGCCCATGATCACGGTGAGCTCTCCGCTCGACACGATCGAGGCGGCGGTCGGGGCGGTGATCGCCACGCGCAGGTTGCTCACCGTGACCGTCAACAGCGCCGTGGCGCTCTCGACCCCCGAGAGCAGGAAGGCGCGGGCGCGCACGGTCACGTCCTGGTCCTCGGCGACCAGCGGGATGTCCCAGAACGTTTCCCAGCTCGCGGTGCCGACCGCTTCCTGCCACACGCCCTGCAATTCGACCTCGACGCGGTGCACGGGATCGCCGGCGGGCGCGCCGAGCGCGTAGCCGACCAGATCCAGGCCCGTGCCGCCCTGGACGACGGCGCCCTCGACCGGGAAGCTGAAGGCCACCTGCACGTCCGTGCCGCCGATGGTGAGCAGCGCGCTGCGCAGCGGCGACTCGTGCCACGGGTTGCGGTACCGCACGTTGAGCACGTGGATGCCGGGTTCGAGATCGTCGGGCAGCGTGAAGTCGAGCGTCTCGACCAGGGATTCCCAGGGCGCGGCGTCCCAGTCCTCGGCCAGGGCGATGCGCATCTCGGTGGCGCCGACGGCGGCGGACTCGACGCGGAGCACGGGGCCGGCGACGGTCGAGCCGTCGGGAAGGGTGAAGTCGGCGTCGTCGAGGGTGGCCGGCGTCACCGTCAGCGAGTCGCGGTGGACGTAGCCCCAATCGCCCTCGAAGTCGGCGTAGACGGTCTGGGCGTTGACCTGGTCGTCGAGCATGAAGTCCTCGAGAATCCGCGCCGCGGGGATCCACGGCTCGGCGTCCAGGGCGCCGAGGCTCAGCGCGAAACGCATGCGCGTGACACCCTCGGCCTGGTTCTCGACCGCGAGGTCGATCTGCTGCGAGGAGACCAGGAGGCCGCGGTCGGGCAACGCGATGTCGGGCGCGAAGCGGACCTTGAAGGTGCGCTGGCCGACCGCGGAGTAGAACGACGAATCGCCTTCGCCGAACACCGCGCGGGCGTAGACGGGCTTGCTCACGCCGGACTCCTCCGCGGCGCCGAGGTCGTAGCCCTCGAAGGCCGCGACGCCGGCGTCGACCGGAACGATCATCGCGGAGGTAAAGGCCTCGGTGGTGTCCAGTTCGACTTGATTGGCCTCGCCGGCATGCACCACGAGGTCCTGGATCCGCGTGAAGACCGCGGTGGTGTCGGCGGCGTTGGTGATCAGCGGCGGCACCATGACCGTCGCGGGCACCAGGTGGCTGGTGCCGGGGGAGTTCCCGTCGCCGTCGACGGCGATGACCTGGTAGGAGTTGGCGATCGTGGGGTCGGGATCCTCGTCGATCAGCGAGACCGTGCTGCCGGTGATCGGCACCTCGGTGGCCACGGCCGTCCAGCCGGACGCGTTGGTGTAGCGCTGGACGATGTAGTTGACGACGTCGAAGCCGGCCAGGGGCGTCCTCTCCTGCCGGACCTGGTTCCCCAGGTAGGTGGCCGTCAGGCCGAACGGATCCCCGCTGCCGGGCGTGGCCGGGTCGAAGGGATTGGCGAACACGGTCTCGTCCGGTTCGTGGGTGCAGCCCATGACGAGGACGGCGGCCGCGAGGGCGACGGCGGCGAGGACGGTCAGGCGGCGAAGCAGGTGGTTCGGATTCATCGCGGTCCGGCTCCCGGTCGTGGTCAGAAGGAGAGGGTCACGGCGGCGTGGAGGCCCGGTGTCGGGCCGGCGGTGTCGAGGCTGCTGCCCGGAGGAACGGTGCCCGGGCCGACATCGACCGACGGGAACAGCAACCAGGCGGCGAGCAGGCTCACCACGTAGGCGCCGGCGGCGAGGTAGAGGCCGTTGTCGCGCAGGTCCTCCATGTCCTTCATGTCCTGGTGCGCGAGTTCGGCTTTTTCGCGCCAGAGGTCGATGTCGTAGGGGAGGAACGACGCTTCGTAGGCGGCCTGGGCGTTGAGGTAATCGTCCCGGTAGTTCACGCGCTGGACCTCGCCCGCCATCGCGGCCAGCAGGCCGGCGCTCTCGCCGAGGAAGTAGACCCAGCCGCGGACCGAGGCGCCGCTGTACCACTGGCCGACACCGGCGTAGAGCAGGCTGCCGACCATGGCGTGCTTGTGGCGCAGGGGCACCGGACGCAGGCGCAGGTGCACCCAGCCGGCCGGTTCGTTCAGGACCACGGTCTGGTCCAGGTCCTCGTGGCCGCGCGCGCGGCACTCGACCAGGTAGAGTCCCGGCGCCAGTTCCAGCGGCGCGTCGAGGGGCAGCAGGCCGAGGTCGCGTCCGTCGAGGCTCACCGCGGCGCCGACGGGGCCGGAGAGCTGCAGGGTGGCCGACGGGGCGGCCGCGCCCACGACGAGCATGCACAGGACGATCAGCAGCCGATGCGGGAACGGAGGAAGTGGCTTCATCGTGATTAGCACCTGTGGTCGAGAAGCGGAAAACGGCGGCCGGCGGGGCCGATTGGTTCCCGGAAGTATAGGCGAAGCGCGGCGGGCAGGAAAGCGCCGAAGCGGCCGTCAACCGCGGTGATAGGGCATGCCGCGCAGGATGCTCAGGCCTCGGTAGATCTGCTCCAGGAGCAGAACGCGGGCCCATTCGTGGGTGAAGGTCATCCGCGAGAGGCGCAGGACGCGGTCGGCGCGCCGGCGGACGGGGTCGGTCAAACCATCGGCGCCGCCGACCAGGAAGACCAGCAGCACTCGCGC
>CAZJMO010000058.1:9096-10830 GCA_964547085.1 uncultured Fibrobacteraceae bacterium
CAGGAAGGTCAGGCTGCCGTGGCGTCCGAGCAGGGCGGCGAACGCGGCGGAATCCATGGCTTCGCCCCGTTCGTCCATGGCCACGACCACGGTGTTGCCGCCCTTGGCGCCGACGCGGTCGAGCATCTGGCGGGCTTCCTTTTCGGGCGTCTGATCCTTCAACTCGACGACCTCGGCCGGGGCGAGGGGGCGGATGCGGCGGCGGTAGTCGTCGGCGAGGTCGGCCAGGCGGCGGTCCTTGAGCTTGCCGACGGCGAGGATGCGGATCATGGGATACCTCCGCGGCGACCATAGTTGCCGGCACGATCGAGGTAAAGGAGCAGATGAGGCTTGCAGTGCGGGGCCGGAGTCGGTGTAATTGGAGCCGGAACGATCACCGCCCTTCGACACTCCGCGAGGTCCCATGAATCCCGCAGCCCCGCTACCGATCGCCCCTGGAGCCACGGCGCAGCTTCCCGCGTTGGCGGCCGCGCTTGGCGGCGGCCTCGTCGTGGCGCTGGCGCTGTGGGCCGGTGTGACGTTGTGGCGGCGTCGAGCAGGCTGCGAGGACGGGCCGCCGACGACCGTGGAGCCGGCGCAGGATCGGCCCGCGGCGGCGTTGTCGGTGGCCGGAGCGCTGCTGCTGCTGGTCCTGACGTTGCCCGCGACGGTGGCCGTGCGCCAGCTCTGGCCGCATCCGGATCTGGGCTGGCGGTTGCTCGCGCGCTGGCTGCTGGTGGTCGTGCCGCCCGTGTCGGCCTGGTTCGGCCTGACCGTGCTGATCCGCAACCGGAGGCGCGAACCGTGACCGAGGGCTCGCCCGCGCGTGCGTTGATCTGGAGTATCGTGGCGGCGCTCGTCCTGCTGGGCTGGCCGTGGTTGCTGGCCTGGGCGCGGGACCGGCGGCCGCACTGGTTCCCCGCTGCGTCGGTGCCGGAAACGGCCGACCTCCTGGCCGCCGTCCGCAGTGGCGGCCGGCCGCGGGCGATGACGCTGGTGGCGTGGACGGCGCTCGTGGCCGCGGTGTCGATCCTGCCGTTGGGCGCGTCGGGGTTCGCCGCCGATCTGGACGCGGGCGTGCTCTGGCTGGCGGTCCTCGCGACGACGGCCACGATCCTGGCCGGTTCGCTGCCGACCGCGGGCGCGGTCGTGACGTTCCTGCTCTGTCTCGCGCCGCCGTTGTTGCGGGCGACCAGCCTCGACCTCGCCGATGTCGTGATCGCGCAGCAGGGCGGGGTCGGCAACTGGTATCTGCTGCGCGACCCGTTGCTGACGCTCACAGGCGGCGTGTATCTGCTGGCCGCGACCGCGCTCTGGCCCGCGCCGATGCGACGGCCGACCGGTGTCGAGGGGCTGCTGCAGGTGTCGTTGCGGACGGCGGTGCCGCTGGTGTCGGCGCATCTTTTCGTGGTCGCGTATCTGGGCGGCTGGTGGGCGTTCGTGCCGTTCCTGAACGGGCTGGCGTGGCTCCAGTCGGGCGTGAAGATCCTGTTGGTTGTGGGACTGCTGGTCCTGCTCCGCCGGCGCACCGCGTGGCGCGAATCGCGGTGGCTGGAACGGTTGCTGCCGCTGGCGGCGCTGGTGTGCTGCGTCGGAGCGGCGGTCTGGATGGCGGTCGCGGGGGCGGCCTGGTGAGGGGCGCGATGGACTGGTTCGAGGGAGTCGTGAGGTCATGAGCCTGGTGCTGTGGATCCTGCTTGCGGTCTGCACCGCGACCGGCGGCAGAAGGCGCCGTGGCCGATTGTCGCTTTGGTT
>CAZJMO010000058.1:10840-11161 GCA_964547085.1 uncultured Fibrobacteraceae bacterium
CGGGATGACGACCACGGTGGTCGCCGCGGCGGGGCTCCTGATCGTCCTGGGCGCCGACCTCGCGGCGGCCGTGTGGTTGGCGATCGGTACGGCGGCGATGCTGGTGCTGCGCGACCCGGCCGGCCTGGTCGCCACGACGCCCGGGCCCGCGCTGCGGACCGCGCTGGGCGTGCCCGTGGCGATGCTCTGGGCGGCGCTCTACATGGTGATCCTGAAGGTCGACTGGCGGCCGTTGCCGCCGCAGGAGGCCGTCGCGCAGACGGCCGATGTCGCCGGGCGCCTGCTGACGGCCGACCTGGCGCTGCTGCTGGGCGCGGGACT
>CAZJMO010000058.1:11171-11958 GCA_964547085.1 uncultured Fibrobacteraceae bacterium
TGAACCGTTCTTTCTTTTATATTATCAAAGAAAAGAGTACCGGGCCCTGCTGCTGGGCGCGGGACTGATGTTGACCGTGGCGCTGCTGGCTGCGGCGCGGCTGGGCGCGAAGGAGGAGTCGTGAACGATCTGGGCCTGTCCGCCTGGTTGACGATCGGCGCGATCCTGCTGGCGTGGGGATTGTTGACCGCCGCGTCGAATCGCCGACCGCTGGGCGCGGCGACGGGCGCGGTCGTGATCCTGGCCGGCGCGGCGCTGCAACTGGCGGCGCTGGTGCGGTACGCGGTGCTGGACGCTGCGGCGTTGGCGACGCTGCTGACGGGGCTGGTGTTGGGCGTGGTCCTGGTCCTGGTCGCGCGGGCGATGACGGCGCGGGAGGACGAGTCGTGATCCAGGCCGTGGGACTGCTGCTGGCCGGAGCCGCGGCGGCCGGACTGTTGCTCGCCGACAGCTTCCGGCTGCTGCTCGCGGCGTGGACGGCCGGTGCGGTGATCCACGCGGGCCTGGCGGCGTCGGGGCGTGGCGCGCGTTGCGGCGCGGCGGCGCGGCGGGCGTTGCTCGCGGAGGTCCTCGGCGCGTGGGCGCTGGCGCTGGGCGGCCTGGGACTGGCGCTCGTGTCGGGCACGGGCGAGGCCAACCTGCTGGCGCCGCATCTGGTGCCGCTGGAGCCGGGCCACGCGGTGCTGGCCTGGGCGGGCCTGGGACTGCTCACGGCGTTCCGCGCGGCGCTGCGATCGGCGGCGCTCCCGGGGGGGCCGGCGTGGACGGCGGGGCGGTCGGCGTCGGT
>CAZJMO010000058.1:11968-12439 GCA_964547085.1 uncultured Fibrobacteraceae bacterium
GGGTGGGATTGCCGCCGTTGGCGTGGTGGCCGGCCGAGACTGCGGGTGCGCCGGCGTCGGTGCGGATCTTCCTGCACGCCGGCCTGCAGCCCGCGACGGCGTTGCTGCTGTGGTCGCGCCTCGAGACGTGGCTGCTGCCGTGGCATCGGATGCTGGCGCTCTGGCTCGCGGCGGTCGCGGCGGTGGTCCTGGTCCTGGCGGCGCTCGTGGAACGACAGAGTTCGCGTCGCGTCGCGTGGCTGGGTTCGAGCCGCTGGGCGTGTCTGCTGGCGGCGATGGCGACGGGCGTGCAGACGTCGGCCGCGATCTGGTTGCTGGCCGCGGCGCTGGCGTTGCTCCACCTGGTGGCGGCCGTGCCGCGGCTGTCGCCGATGCGGGGCCGCGTGTTGCTGGGCGTGGGCGGCGTGGTCAGCCCGCGGGTGGGCATGCCGGGCGGACCGCTGGGCGGTGTCGGGTTCTCGCCGGGCACGC
>CAZJMO010000059.1:0-12130 GCA_964547085.1 uncultured Fibrobacteraceae bacterium
AGGGTCTGCCGCTTGTACTCGTGCAGCCGCTTGACCATCACGTCGAGCATGTGGTGCTCGGGGAGTGCGATGCCGTCGCGGACCTTCAGCAGCTCGCGGAAGCGCTGCTCGGTCATCCTCGCGTGCCAGGCGGGGGTGTAGTTGGGCGCTCCGCTCTCGGTGTGCTCAAGGCCGGTGCCCATGTAGGGCAGGTCGTGCACGCCGGGGATGGGCATGGGACTGATTCCGGTGTCGGTATCCGCGTAGCGCAGGAACGACTCCTTGATCGCGTCCGCGGCCGGAGCCTGCCGCTCACCCAGTTCCACGCCCGAAAGGTCGGGCATGGGGATGATCTGGCTGGTGTAGGCCAGGTCTTGAGCCGGCAGCAGGATCACCGGGATCTGGTACTTCTCGGCGATGCGGACCGCACGCACGGTCTGCCAGAAGCAGTCGTAGACATCCAGCGGCGCCATGATGCATCGGGGCGACTCGCCGCTGGTGCCGTAGATGGCGAACTTGAGATCCGACTGCTCGGTCTTGGTCGGCAGGCCCGTGCTGGGACCGCCACGCATCACGTTGACAATGGTCAGCGGGCACTCGGTCATCGCCGCCAGGTTCAGCGCCTCGCTCATGAGCGAGAGACCGGGACCACTGGTGGCGGTGAGCACCCGTTTGCCGGCGTAGCTGGCGCCGATGCCGGCGGCCAGCGTGGCGATCTCGTCCTCGAACTGCACGGCCTTGCCGCCGAAACGGGGCAACTCGCGGCAGAGGAACTCGAAGATCGACGTGGCCGGGGTGATGGGATAACCAGGCACGAAGTTCACGCCCGCGGCGATGGCGCCCAGCGCGACAGCCTCGTTACCGGTCACCAGGATCTGCTTGCGATCCGGCTCTCGCTGGAACGACCGATGGACCTCGCCACAGTGCTCGCCGGCGTACTTGTATCCGGCTTCCGTAGCACCCTGGTTCAGGCGAATGACTTCCTCACCCTTCTTGCCGAAGTGCTCCGCGAGCAATTCCAGGCCGTACTGGAGAGGAGTGTCGAACGCGTAGAGAAGAGCTCCCAGAGCAACCATGTTCTTGGCACGGCTGGCCCCGGTGACCTCCTTGGAGATCGCATCAAGAGGAAGTTCGAGCCGGCGGCGGCCGCCGAGACGATCATCGATCTTGACGAACGCCGGGTCATAGAGCAGAACACCGTCGTCCTTGATGTAGCCCACGTAGCTGTCGTAGGCGTTGTGGTTGATAGCACAGAGAATGTCGAGGGCTTGATGCAGAGAGCGCGCCGGGCCATCACTGGCCCTGAGCTGGAAGACGGCTAATCCGCCGCGAATCTCTGCCGGGAAAGTACGAAACGCGTGGATATTGAGTCCCCCACGCGCCACGGCTTTGGACAGAATTTCGCCACAAGAAATGACGCCCTCGCCACCCTCGCCGCCAATTCTGACGACCAGATCCTGGGTAGCCAACGTGAACCTCCACGGTAGGCTGTTCCCCGGGGTATCCGCGGGCGGCGCAATCGGGAGCGTCGTCGCTACTTTCCCCGGCTGCAGAAGTGGGCTAAAGTAAGTACCATTCGTCAGCATTATCAACGCAAAAGGTGGACCGTTCGCGTGACCCCCGGAAATACCGAGAATCAACCCCACGTCTGCTTCGTCAACAGTCTGCGCGAGCTCGGAGGAGCCGAGCTCTGGTTTCTCGACACCGTGCGTGGCCTGGGCGACCGCGGAGTCCGCTCCAGCCTGGTCGTCCAGCCCGGAAGTGCGCTTCTCGACCGAGCCCGCACCGCCGGACTGGAAGCCGCCGCGATCCCCATCCGTTGCGACGGCGCCCCGTGGACGCTGACGCGATTGTGGCGTCATTTCCACCGTACGAAGGTCACGGCGCTGGTCTGCAACCTCACCAAGGATCTCAAGGCCGCGGGCCTGGCCGGACGCTGGGCCGGCGTGCCGATCCGCCTGGCCAGTCGCGAGAGCGATTTCCCGCTCAAGAACAAGGGCTACTACCGGTGGTATTTCCGCCACGCGGCCACCGGCGTTCTCGTCAACAGCGAGGCCACGCGCCGCACCGTCCGGTCCAGCGCGCCCTGGCTCGACGACGCGTGCATCCATCTGCTCTACAAGGGCATCGACATCGAACGGTTTCGGCCGCGCGACCCCGCCCCCGCCGCGCGACCGCCGGTGGTGGGCTTCGTGGGCCAGCTCATCGCGCGCAAGGGCCTGGAGTCGCTCATGGCCGCATGGGAACGGATCCTCGCCGGGGACTGGGACGCGACGCCCGTCCTGCGCATCGCCGGCGAAGGCGTGTTGCGCCCGGACCTCGAACGCTGGCGCTCCGGACTGAGCCGCCCGGACACGGTCGAGCTCGCGGGGTTCGTCGAGGACGTGCCGGCGTTCTGGGCCGGCTGCCGCTGCGCTGTCCTGCCGTCGCGGGCCGAGGGTTTCGGCCTGGCCGCCGCCGAGGCCGCCGCCTGCGGGTTGCCCGTCGTGGCGACCCGGGCCAGCAGCTTGCCCGAGGTCGTCCTCGACGGCGAGACGGGCCTGCTCGTGCCGCCGGACAACCCCGACGCGCTTGCGGCCGCCGTGTCCTCCGTCCTGCGATCGGGCGGGCGATCCGCCGACATGGGCGCGCGCGGACGGCGCCATGTCGTCGCGAACTTCGATCGCGAACGCTGCCTCGACCGTCTCGTCGCGCTGGTCACCTGAGCCGGCCGCGTCATCGGCCCCTCCCTCGCGACAGTATTTGACTCGGAAAGTCCCGTCGGCCAGACTCTACGCAGCCGCCCGCACGAGGTTTTCCCAACCGAGGAACGACCATGTCCGTGATCCGCGCCACCGTCGTCCAGACCGACCCCGTCTTCGGCGAGGTCCGCGCCAACATCGCAAGCGCGCTGGCGCTGATCCCGACCGATTGCGACCTGGCCGTCCTGCCCGAACTGTTCAGCACCGGCTACCAGTTCACCGACCGCGACGAGCTGGCGCGTCTCGCCGAACCCGTCCCCGACGGCCCCACATGCCGCGCCCTGGCCGACCACGCCGCGAAGACCGGCACGACCCTGGTCGCCGGGCTGGCCGCGCTCGACGGCGATCGGATCTTCAACGCCGCGGTCCTGGTGCGCCCCGACCGGTCCATCGAGCGCTACCGCAAGATCCACCTGTTCTGGGACGAGACCCGGATCTTCGACCCCGGCGACCTCGGCTTCCCCGTCTTCAAGGCCTGCGGCACCACGGTCGGGCTGATGGTCTGCTTCGACTGGTTATTCCCCGAGGCCGCCGGCACCCTGGCGCGCCGCGGCGCGCGCATCGTCTGCCACCCGTCGAACCTCGTCCTGCCGCACTGCCCGGACGCCATGCCGGTCCGCGCGCTCGAGAACCGCATCTTCACCATCACGGCCAACCGCGTCGGCCGTGAGCACCGCACCGCGCAACCGCTGCACTTCATCGGCCGCAGCACCGTGGCCTCGCCGCGCGCGGAACGCCTGGCCGAATGCGGCGCGGACGCCGCCGAGGCCCGCACCGTCGCGCTGGATCTCGATCTTTGCGACCCTCAGATCACGCCCCTGAACCATGTGTTCGACGACCGCCGCCCGGAGTTCTACGACCGATGAGTCGGCCGTGTAAACACAACCGCCCCCGCGCCCGTCTTTGCCGTTGAACCCCGGAGGAGGTGACGGCGATGGGAACCTCGAACAATCGGCAGGATCTGGACCTCGCCAGGATGGCCGCCCAGGGCGATGAACAAGCTTGGCGCACCATCTACGAGGACACCTGTCAGCAACTCTTCAACTTTCTCTGCTTTCAGATCGGTGACCGCGAGACCGCCCGCGATCTGCTCCAGGACACCTACGTCAAGGCGCTGCGCCACCTGGACGGTTTCCGCGGCGACGGCTCGCTGCTGTCGTGGTTGCGAGGCATCGCGCTGCGGCTGGTCTTGGACTGGCGGCGCGGCCTCGGCCGCAGGCTCAAGCAACTGGTGTCGCTGCAGCGCAGCGACGGCGACATGGACCTCCAGGCCCCCGACACGCACGCCGGCCATGTGGCCCGGCTCAGTGTCTCGGGCCAGGCGTTCCAGGCCGCCCTCGACCAGCTGTCGTCCAGACAGCGCGCGTGCCTGATCCTCGCCGACCTCGAGGAACTGCCGTTCGCCGACATCGCCCGCGAGGTGGGCTGCGCCGAGGCGACCGCCCGCGTGCATCACCACCGCGCGACGCAGAGAATGCGATCCTTGCTGACACAGCCCGCCGAAGAGATGGGAGGGCAGCAGATATGACGAAGAAGGAATACAGCCAGGCCCACCGGTTGACCGACCGCGAACGGGCCGCCATCTGGCACGAGATCCGCACCCCCTTCAGCCGCCATCGCGAGCGTCCGCGCCGCTGGCTGCCCGCCGTCGGCGGTCTGGCCGCCGTCGCCTGCGCCCTGGCCGTGGCGCTCCTTTTGAACGTTCGGGACGAGACCCGGGGGCCCGCGCCGGCTCACACGGACGTCGCCGTCCGCTCCTCCGAGCAGCCGGTCGCGACGCCCCCGGTTCCCGATCCCGTGGCGCGGTCGGTCAAGTCGGCGGATTCGATTCCGGAGACCGCCGCCTTGGCCGCTGCCGCCCCTGCGCGCGGCGTGATCGACGGCACCGTCCGTGACGGTGAAACCGGAACGCCGCTCGCCTACGCCAACGTCGTCCTCGCCGGTACCGGGGTCAACGCGATCACCGACGCCGACGGCCGGTTCACGGTCCTGAACGTGCCGCCGGGCAAGTACGACATCCAGATGCTCTCCCTCGGCTACAAGCCCGGCGCCGCCGAGGTCGCGGTCGCAGCCGGCGACACGGCGGTGGTCGCGATGGATCTCGAAGTCGCAATCGTCGAGACGCTGGCGGCCTTCGACGTGGCCGCCGCACGTTACATGGACGAGATAAAGAACGCCGGACAAGCGCGCGACATACGCTCCGAGACATTCCAGCGTTATGCGATCGACTCGGTCGAGAAAGCCGTTTCGCGCCAGGCCGGCATCACCATGGGCGCCGAATCCGGCGGCACCCGCAACCCCAACGACCGACCCTACGACCTGGTCTACAACAAGCACTACGGCGTCAACCCGTTCGTGGCCACGGACGAGGACGCGCTGTCGACCTTCGCCATGGAGGTGGACGACGCCAGCTGGACCATGGCCCGCCGCTACCTGCGGGACGGCAACCGGCCGCCCGCCGCGGCCATCCGCGTCGAGGAGATGGTCAACCGCCTGGATTCCGGACTGGCCCAGGCCGGCGACGAGGATTTCTCGATCCATGTCGACGGCATGCCCAGCCGGTTCGGCGAGGGCTACCATCTGCTACGCGTCGGCGTCCGCGCCCGCGACGTCTCCGCCGCCGAACGCCCCGCCGCGAACCTGGTCTTCGTGATCGACATCTCCGGCAGCATGAACCGCGAGAACCGCCTCGGCCTGGTCAAGAAGGCCCTGCGCGTCCTGGTGGACGAGCTGAAGACCGGCGACACCGTGGGCATCGTGGTCTACGGCAACACGGCCAGCATCGTGCTCGAGCCCACGGCGATCGAGAACCGCGCCGCCATCCTTTCGGGTATCGACCAGGTCCAGGCCGGCGGCTCGACCAACGCCGAAGCCGGCCTGGCCGTGGCCTACAAGATGGCCCGCGAACACATGGTCGAAGGCGCCATCAGCCGCCTCATCCTCTGCACCGACGGCGTGGCCAACGTCGGCGCCACCGGCCCGGACTCCATCCTGGAGTCGACGCGCCGCGAGGCCGACGAGGGCATCAGCCTGACCGCGGTCGGCTTCGGCATGGGCAACTACAACGCGGTGATGCTGGAAGAACTGGCGCTCCGCGGCGACGGCACCTGCCACTACGTCGATCAGCTCGAGGACGCCGAGCGCGCCTTCCGCCAGAACCTCACCGGCACCCTCCAGAACGTGGGCAAGGAAGTGAAGGCCCAGGTCGAGTTCGATCCCGACCGCGTCCTGCGCTGGCGCCTCCTCGGCTACGAGAACCGCGACGTCGCCGACGAGGACTTCCGCAACGACGCCGTCGACGCCGGCGAGATCGGCGCCGGCCACACCGCCGTCGCACTCTACGAGGTCAAGCTGGCCGGCAAGGCGGCCGGCCGGCTGGGCACCGTCCGCCTCCGCTGGGCCAAACCCCGCTACCACGAGGACAGCGGCAAGGTCACCGAGATCGAACGCCCCATCACCACGCACGACCTCGCGCCGTCATGGTCCGACGCCGACCCGCACCCGTCACCGCCGAATTCGCCGAGATCCTCCGCGAGTCCTACTGGGCCCGCGGCAGCGAAATCGACGGTCTCTTGCCCCTGGTCACAGAACTGGTCGGCGAACTGCCGGACGATCCGGACATCCTGGACCTGGCGCAGATGGTCCGCCGCACCCGATCCCTCGAGTCCCCCGAATCCCCCTGATCACACCACGGCCTGCCCCCACCCCGGGGCAGGCCCCCTCTCCTACTCCCGGGCGAGCCCCGCGACGCCCCCTCCCCAGGGCGAGCCCCGCGACGCCCCCTCCCCAGGGCGAGCCCCGCGACGCCCCCTCCCAACACTCGCTCCGCGGTCACTGCGAATCCGCAACTCCGCAGCAAAACGGCGGCCGTTCAGGCCGCCGTAAGCGAGGACATGCGGATTCGCAGTGACCGCGGAGCCGCTTAGTGCAAGGTCGGAGACGTCTCGTCCCCCGCGTCGCCACCCTCCAGCGATTCGGTCTCCCCCTGGAACTCAGGAAACGGCTCCGACTCGGGATCCAGCTCGAGACACCGCTCCCAGATCTTCAGCAAACCGTCGAAATGCAGCCGCCCGGCCAGCGCCACGACCTCGTCCTCGACGAACGCCGTGAGATACTCCGTGCGGCGGTCGCGGTCGCGCAGTTGCTCCACCAGGGGAATGTCGCGGCGGCGCTGATCGGCGGTCACGCGGGATCCCTGCAGGTAATCCAGATACATATCCCAGTCGCCGCGGAAATACCGCAGACAGATCAGGCTGACCTCGACCTCGGACTCGTTGAGCGAGATCGCGTCGTCGCCGGGGGGTTCCTCGTCGAAACGGTCGTGGGGCTTCTTGCTGCCGGCCATGGTTCCTCCGAAAATCGGGCCGACCGAGATGGCCGGCCCACTTCCGATAATGTGGCGACGTTTGCCGCTCAGGTCAACCGGCTACGAGACCCGAGAGGTCCATTTCCTTGGGGATGACCACGATCCCGTCCTGGGTGACGGTGAAGACCTGACGATCGCGCTCAGGATCACGGCCGATGACCAGCCCCTCGGGTACGACGACTCCCTTGTCGCAGATCACGCGATGCAGTTCCGCGTAACGACCGACCTGAACGCCGTCCATGAGGATCGAGTCGCTGACCTTGGAGTAGGAGTTCACCTTGACGCCGCGCGAGAGGATCGAGTGTTCCACGCGCGCGCCGGAGATGATCGAGCCGCCGCCGATGATCGAGTTGGCCAGGATACCGGGCTGGGGCTCGGCCTCGTTGAAGCTGTGCACCGACTTCGCCGGCGGCACCGGCGGCTGCCAGGCGCGGAACGGCCAGTCACGGTCGTAGAGGTCCAGCGGCGGCGTACGCGAGAGCAGATCCATGGCGGCGGCGTAGAAGCTGTCGAGCGTGCCGATGTCGCGCCAGTACAGCGATTCGTGCGTCTCCTCGTCGCGGAACGGATAGGCGTAGACCTCGCCGTGCTGCACGAGGCGCGGGATGATGTCCTTGCCGAAGTCGTGGTGGCTGTCGCCGCGCCTGGCGTCGTGGCAGAGTTCCTTGACCAGGCACTGCGTGTCCACCAGATAGACGCCCATGTTGACCAGGCAGTGGTCGGGGTCGCCGGGAATGGTCTTGGGGTGGGGCGGCTTCTCCTCGTAACCCACGACCTTCCACGATTCGTCGACCTCGAGGATGCCGAAGTGCTGCGCGCCTTCCTTCGGCACGACCGCAGCGCTCAGCGAGAAGGCGCCGCCGTGGCCGAGATGGAAGGTCATCAGGTCGCTGTAGTCCATCTTGTAGACGTGGTCGCCCGACAGCAGGAGCACGTGCTCGGGCCGATCCTTTTCCAGCAGGTAGACGTTGTGATAGACCGCATCGGCGGTGCCCTCGTACCACTTGGTGCCCACGCGGTGCTGCGGCGGGATGCGGTAGAGGAACTCGTCGGCCTCGTAATTGAAGATGTTCCAACCGCGCTGAAGGTGCTTGTCCAGCGAGTAGCTCTTGTACTGGGTCAGCACGTAGATCCGGCGCAGGCCGGTGTTGAAGCAGTTCGAAAGCGTGAAGTCGATGATGCGGTAATTCCCGCCGAACGGCACGGACGGCTTCGATCGGTCCTTGGTCAACGGGTAGAGTCGCTCGCCTTGTCCGCCGGCGAGAATAATGGTCAGGGTACGACGCACACGCTCAAGGATGTCCACCGGCTCTTGCTCCCCGCGCCCCGGCTAATGACGGCTGGCGGGGTCAGAACCGGGGCTCAGTTCTCGACCATCTTCGATTCCAGCAGTTCCTTGACCTTCACGAGCAGTTCCGTGGTGTCCGAGGACTTCGTGATGTACGCGTCGGCCGACCACGTGAGATAGTTTTCCCTGTAGCTCGAGTAGGCGGTGTTCAGGATCACCGGAATGGTATTATCCATATCCAGGATCCTTTGCAAGGCTTCAATTCCATCCATGCCGGCCATGCGGATGTCCAGGATCACCAGATCCGGTCCCATGGTCTGGACATACTCGAGCCCCTGCTCGGCGTTGCAGGCAGTCATCGTGTGATAGCCGGCTCGACGGAGTTCCGTTTCGTAGAGCAAGCGCAGATGAGGTTCGTCATCAACGATCAGAACCTTTGCCATGATCGACCTCCCGTGTCGAAGTTCTCCCATCCCTCGACGACCTTACCAGAGGTGCCAAACGGGTTCCAGGAAAACTCTACTCTTCTATTTCACTTTCCGCCTTCGGCCGCGGCAGGATGAAACTGAAGCAGGCCCCGCCGTCGGAGAGGTTTTCGCCTCGGAGTACCCCACCGTGGGCCTTGATGATCTGGGCGCAGATGGTGAGCCCCAATCCCGATCCCGCAGTCTTTGTGGTATAGAAGGGCGAAAACATCTTATCGGCCACATCTGTCGCAATTCCCGGGCCGTCGTCGGCGACCTGGATGAGTACGCCCCCCGCCAGAGAACGACTCGACAGCCGGATTCGCCCTCCGTTGGGCTGCGCCTGGACCGCGTTGAACACCAGATTCTGCAACACTTGCTGGATTTCGCCGGGGTGGCAATTGACCTCGACCTCGCCCGCCTGAAGGTCCAGATCGAGCACCACCGAACCCTGCTCCAGGGTGGGTTGCATCTTCCGCGCGACCTCTTTTGCCAGCTGGTCGGGTGGTATGATTCTGCGCATCATTTTTTGCGGGCGGATGAAATCCAGCAGGTCATGGATGATCCGCTCAAGGCGGCTGGTCTCCTCGGTGATGATCTGGGCGAACTGGTGATTCGGATCGTCGTCGTCCAGACCGCGCAGCAACGCCCGCGCGAACCCGCCGATCGCGACCAGCGGATTGCGCAGCTCGTGGGCGACGATGGCCGACGTTTCGCCCATGACCGACAGACGCTCCATGCGCAGCAGCGTCTGCTGGTCCTCCTTCTGTTTCTGCTGGGCCTTGCGCAGGTCCAGGACCTTGCGCGCCAGCTCCTCCGTCAGGCGCGAGCTCTCGATCGCGTTGGCGGACTGGTTGGCGAAGAGCTGCAGGAACTCCAGATCGAGGCCGGTGATGTCCAGCCCGCTGATGGCGTTGTCGGCGATGAGCACGCCGATCGCGCCGCGACGGGTCGCCAGCGGCGCCACGGCGAAGCGGTCGACGCCGAGCCAGCGCCGCACCGAGGCGAGCCCGGGAACGTCGTCCCGCTCGGTCAGCATGAGCACACGGCGCGAGTGCAACGCCTGCACCAGGATGTGCTCCTCCTCCCCCAGATCGACGTTCAGGTGGCGCACGATGTTGTTGACCGCGACATCGGTCTCGCGGAGCGAGCGGTCGTAGCGGGTCATCATCTCGTAGAGGTCGTCCGACTGCTCGGCCAGGTCGGCCCAGATCCGCTCGGCCTCGTCGCGGCTGCTCGGTCCGATGGCGATCTCGCCGCGCAGCGTCCGGGTGTGTTCGTCGACCAGCAGCAGGAACGCGCGGTTGAAGCGCAGGCCTTGCCCGGCGGTCATCGCGATGAGCACCGACTCGAGGACCTGCGGCAGGCTGAGCTGCGCCCCGTACAGCGCCTCCGACACCTGGTTGAGCAGGTTCAGCTTGGCGAGTCGAGCGGTGCGCATGGAATTGCGGGCGTCGAGCTCCAGCGTGTCGTGCAGGGTCAGGGTGAGATACCCGCGACCGTCGCCGCCCCGGAACCCCTCGCAATGGACCTCGACCGTCCGGGTGGCGTCGCCGTTGATGACCTGTAACTGGCGGAAGACGCCCGCGTCGAGGCATGTCGTCGGCGAGCAACCGGTGAACTCGTCGAAATTGGCGACCACGTCCTCGAGATTCGCCCCGGCCGCCTCTCCGGGCGGGAGTCCCAGCAACTGGGCGGCGCCCGCCGACGCCAGCAGGACGCACCAGTCCTCGTCCACGATGAGCACGGGATCCTGACGCCCGACGATCGAGGCCAGGGCGATGTCGGCAATGAGACGGTCTGGCGTCATCGCGATCTCCGGTCGTTCCGGGCGCCGGAAGCCAGGCGCCGATAGAGGGAGGCATATTGATCGGCCGCGGCGTCCCAGCCGAAATCGACGGCCATGCCGCGTCGTTGCAGACGGCGCCAGCGGTCCGGATCGCCGAACACGATCCGCGCGCGTTCCAGGGCGCCCCAGAGCGCCTCCGGCGTGTCTTCGTCGAACATGAACCCCGTCCCCGTATCGCCGTTCGCCTGGGTGACCGTGTCGGCCAGACCGCCGGTCCGCCGCACGACCGGTGGTGTGCCGTAGCGCATGGCGTAGAGCTGGGACAGACCGCAGGGTTCGAAACGGCTCGGCATCAGGAACAGGTCGCTGCCGGCGTAGATCGCGTGCGCCTTGGCCTCGCTGAACTCGGGCAGGAAGGCCACGCGCCCGGGTTCGCGCGCGGCGACCGCCTCCAGGACCTCGTGATAGGCCGCCTCGCCGGTGCCCAGCACGACGAGCGAGAATCCACCGGCGATCAGGCGATCCAGCACGGAGATGAGGAGATCGAGGCCCTTCTGCCGGACCAGACGGCCGACCAGCCCCAGCACCGGGCGCTGGCTGTCCTGCAGACCGTTGTCGGCCAGCAGGCGCTGTCGGCACGCGGTCTTGCCGGTGAGATCCCGGGCGTCGTATGGAGCAGCCAGCCAGGGATCGCGCGACGGATCCCAGGCGGCGTAGTCGACCCCGTTGAGGATGCCGACGAACGCATCGCCGCGGGCAGCCAACACGCCTTCGAGACCGCAGCCGATCGCCGGATCGTCGACCACCTCGCGCGCGTAGGTGGGACTGACCGTGTTGACCAGATCGCTGTCGATGATGCCTGCCTTGAGCAGGTTGAGCTTCCCGAAGAACTCGAACGGGCCGGGAAACAGCGCGAGGTCGGCCGGGAGTCCGGTCGGCTCCATTTCGGCCCGGTCGTGGATCTCCTGGTGGGCCAGGTTGTGGATGGTGAGCAGCGTGCCGGCGGGTCCCGGCAACCTGGAACCGGCGTACCAGCGCCGCCGGTAGACCGGCGCCAGGGCCGCCTGGACATCATGCGCGTGGAGCACGTCCACCGGCCATTCGCGCAGCGCGGGCAGCAACACCGCCGCTTGGCAGAGCGCACTCGCCCGCGCGACGGAATCCGCGAAGAACTCGCCTTCGGTATCGGCGTAGACACCCCGACGGTCGTAGAGCGCGCATTCCACCAGGTCGACCAGCACGCCCTCCGGCGCGTCACTAAACTTCGGACGTTTGAAGGAATCCCCAACCACCTCAAACCGTGACGTAAATGCAGGATCCGTCACGAGAGAAAGAAACTTCTGCGGTTTTGCGAGGATATGTGGGCGAATCTCGCGCATCAGCGCAGGGTTGTCGCCATACATGCCCATGCCGTAGCCGTATCCTTCGCGCTCAAACTCCGCGTAGACGACAAGGCTTTCGCTCAGCATGCCGCCAGGCCTTCGAAACCCGAGCCATGCGTGG